>JAUVIB010000240.1 GCA_030592985.1 Calditrichaceae bacterium
AGATCCCGCGAATCCTGCTCTCTCGATAAATATAGATCAGCATATTCCTGGTTTATGCGATATAGTTTTATACGATGTTTGCCAAGGTAGGCAACAGAGCGAAAATTGATAGGATAGAAATCACGGCTGGTGGGTAGTGAAATCCTTCTTTTAGCAGATTGTGAAGGTCTGCCCGTTATGATTTCCTCAGGGTCATCTTCAATATTTTCGAGAACGACGAAATAAAGAGCTTCGTTATCATTTGTCCAGGTAAGTGTAATCCCTTCATCCGTCTGGGAAGGGAAAAAATAGGCGGGCACCTGAAGTACCGTATCCGAAAGAGCCATATTAACGGGTACTTCTGGAACTAACGTTTCGGCGCTGATCAGTTCCTCATTGTAGGTGATCGCTATTCTAAATAAATCATCGGTTTGCACGGTCAAATCGTTTCCGGCATAGTGGTAGTAACCGGAATCACCGGGGCTTACTGTCAGCTCAAAACGCTGCCCATCTTTAAATAGTATGACTTCAGCGTTGTTAATAGACGGTGCTTTATTGGTATCGGCATCGATGGGCAGGGTAGAAGTCAGACGGATATTTGTTACCGGTTCACCCGCATAAAGATAAGCCTGGACAACTACCAGGTTATTATGGGGGATAAACGGCGAATCTTCCGTACATCCCAGGATGGTCAATATTAATATAGAACTAAATACAAAAATCTTTTTCATTATTATTCTCCAAATGACAAATCGTTACAAATTAATATTAAAAACGCATTTTTAGAAACAGAGTTGGAGTAAAACCCAACATTTTTACATCGGTTATAGTAACGGGCGTAACATCCAGATCATACTTTCGATACCAGACATTATCGTTATTATACAGGTTAAATATTGACAAACCCATCTCGCCATCCCATGAATTTTTCTTGCGTTTTCCCCAATGATCAGTGGAATAAAAATGATAAGAAGCGCTTATATCCAGTCGGTGATAGTCGGGAAGGCGATAACTGTTTTTCTCGCTGACATGTATATAACTTTGGGACTCACCGCTAAGTAAATCCAGAAAATACTGGCTTTCCGGCGATGTATAAGGCTGACCAGAAGCGAAAATCCAGGTGGCTGAAAGGCTCCATTTTCCTATGGAATATGTAGCAACACTTTTAAATTCATGCGTACGGTCATGGCTGGCAGGAAATGTCACTCCATTGTTAAAATTAGGAAAAGTATGTTCCACATTATTGAGTGTGTAACTCAGCCAGCCGTTAAAAGCACCTGCTTTCTTTTGGGCTAAAAACTCGATACCTCTTGAGATACCTGAGCCAAAAAAGAATAATTCACCATAATCCGCCCGTGTCTGGAAACGACGTGAATATTCAATCAAGTTATCCATGTTTTTATGGAATGCCTCAACCTCAAATAAATAATCATCATTTTCATAGCTAATGCCGGCTATATAATGTTCGGATGATTCGGGTTTAAAATCTGCATCGGCTACCAACCAAAAATCACGACTGCCGCCAAGCACCTCTTCATGGACAATGCGGTGAATAAATTGATAATAATTCCCCCAGGCGCCTTTAAGTGTGATGTTGTTGGTTAACGCATAATTAATAGAAGCTCTTGGTTCGAAATAGAACTGTTTTGTTTTATCGAATGCGGTTGTTCTTAAACCGAGTGTTAGTTGCCATGCATCGTTTAATTTCCATTTATCCTGCAAATAAAATGCATATTGCATAGAGATATTATTCCGGCTAAACAAATTAATAGTATCGTTCAGTGTAGCCTTGTAATCGGTTTCTATATGGGAAATCCATGTCCCGAATCCTATCCGGTGAGCATTATTCAAATGCCAATCGCCGTCAAAACGGAAGGTAAGATCGATAATCTCATTATCCTCCTCGGAAGCAAAAGCCCCACCCCGGGTTACCATTGTGCTATCGCTTATTCCGCTTCCACCCTCAATTCGTCTGTTACGGTCATAATTACTTACATATTGAGAGCCGGCAAAAAGTAAATTAGTACTAAAACGGTCATGCCATTGCCGCGACCATTTAAAACTGGAACCGAGATTACCCCAATCTGTTATTTCTTCGTTAATCCGTGTTCCAAACGCATCTCCACCGGCACCGTCAAGTTTTAAGCCTCCCATCTCTTGTGTGTCATCAAGGTTGTCTTTACCACTATAAAAACTGAGTGCAAAGATATCTTTTCTGGTGGGATTGTAGGAGAGTTTCGCGTTTAAGTCGTAATAATAGAAATCAGGGCGGGTTTCTTCTACCTGCTGTCCCCGACGCCCTCCACCCGGACGTGGGACACTTGATTGTGTTTCCTGTTCACCGAATAGAGAGTCGTAAAAGTTTTTATAGGCATCGGTTTGGATTATGTCCGTATAGGATCTTCTTGCTGAGAGGATAAAACTCCCTTTATCAAATACCGGCATTTCCAGTATCCCATTTACGCTGAGTAGATTTATTCCGAAACCAAACTTTGTCTTATTGATGTTTCCTGTTTTTCCGGTTAAATCAACAACGGATGACAACCGGCCGCCATACATTGCCGGAAATCCGCCTTTATATACCTGCACATTTTTAATAGCATCGGCATTAAAAGCGCTGAAAAATCCAAAGAAATGATCCACATGATATACAGTCATACCATCTAACAAAACCAAATTTTGATCGGGTGTGCCTCCTCTAATGTATAAACCGGATGAACCGTCATTTACACCACTAATTCCGGGCAGTAATTGCAGAGCCCTAAAGATATCTACTTCACCGAGATTAGGAAGAGAAGAGAGCTGCTTAGGAGAAAAGGTGAGTTGGCTAATCTCATCTGATTTTTTCCATATTTGATACTCCTCGGCCGTGACCGTTATAGTCTCGGTTTCTAAAAGATTTTGTTCCATTTTTACCATAAGCGGTTTTGAGAGGTCAATGTTTTTTATATTTTGAATATTTGTGGTATAACCGATATAAAATACTTCCAGCGTATCTGCTTCGATCGGAGCGTTCAATAGGATAAAATATCCTTCCGTATTGGTCATGGTACCGATTCTCATACCTTTTATGGTTACATTAGCATAAGGTAGACTCTCCCCACTTTTTGCATCGATAACATAACCTTTAATGTCGATATTTTTAGTTTGGCCAAAGACAAATATTGTTTGAATGAGTACTATTAAATAAATGATTGTTAACTTTATAGGGTCAGCCATAAACAGGGCTCCTTTTATCTCGATATATTAGTATTTAAATGTTAAATTCTTGTTTTTAGGGACATGTCGAAGACAATTACAGCAAGGATTTTAGGATTTTTTATGCGATTTTCTGCCTATTATTTATTTTTATTCGCCAAGGTTACCGTCATCCAAATCTCCTCGCCATCGGTATCAGGAGCCTGCATCCGCGAGCCTCCCTTATTGCCTCCCATTCCGCCTCTACCGCCACCGCCTTTCATTCCACCACCACGGCCTCCATTGCCACTCCGCTGCGCCATCATTTCCTGCATTCTCTCTTTATCTTCTTCGCTCATTGCACCTATTTCTAAACAGGCTTTAATTTTTCCATTCTTGGAAACTTGCAGGGAACGATTTGTTTTTTCATGTTCATTTAAAAGAATCCGGAATTCAAAACAATAGAAACCGTTTTCGTGTCCGGCTGCAGCTTCCAATCCGGGAATACTATTTATCTCAGCTCCATCTTCGATTGAATCTTTTTGGGCTAAGGTAAATATCCCCGCAGGAATAAATGCAGGCTGTTTATTATCTGTTCTCTGATCCGTGGGTAGATGGTTTCCACGCATCCGGGGGAGCATATTTTGAACGGATTCATCAACATAATGAATACCGATGACTTTTACTTTGTCATTATTTTCGTTGAACCATAACGTCATGCCACGCCGTGATAACATACGCGCCAGTCCCTGATCTCTAAAACGCATCATGAAACTAAGGGAAGAATCGTTATTTATAAAGCCGTATATTAATTTCATATCTTCATTATAAGTTAATGGTATGTCCTTCCAATCCATGCCATTGCCGTCGATTGATATTGTATCATCAGACCATTTACTTTGGATTTTTTCATCACTGCAGCAGATCAGACTGATGAATAATAGTAGAAGCGGATAATAAAAAATGTTTTTCATGTGTTAATTTCCTATGAGGTGTAAATGTTTAGATTAAATCATGGGATATTGAAAAAGGTAATAAATTTTGGATATTTCCGTTTTCGGTTCCTTATATCTGTTTCTTAATAAGAATATTTATCAGATTAGACAATGGAACTACGATTTTATTCCATTTATTTAAACAATATGGGTCTAAATTGATATAGTGTGGGTAAAATTAAAACAGATTAGTGCCTCCAAATGTCATTGGCAGGCACAACAGTTGAGTCGCCGTGCCCGATTTTGTTAGAGACAAGTGAATAAAGTGGATTTAAAATTTCGTGGATTCACCTTATAGGTGAAACACTTTGGTTTGAAAAATTGGGATTAAGCGGTAAATTCGGTTTGACCAAAAACCAATTAGCCCATAATTAATTCTTTACTAAATTTTTTTGCTTACTTTCTCTGCCATATGAAATTCCTAAATTTTTCATTCGATTTCTAAGTGTATTTGGATTGATTCCAAGTATTTCCGCAGCGCCTTCTTTACCATTAATTTTGCCATTGGTTTTTGATAATACGCGTCGAATATATTGTGAAGATACAACATCAAGTGTTTTCCACTCTTCACTTGGGTCTGACAGATTTAAGTTTTCCTGTGCATTCGTCCGATTTAAATATTCAAAAGAGAGAGGCCCATTAGGTTCCAGTATTAAAGCTCGTTCGACAACATTTTCCAATTCACGCACGTTACCTTGCCAATCATAGTTTATTAATGAATCGATAACCCCTGGAGTTAATTTTGGAATGTTAGATAGTTTTAACTCTTTGGCTTTTTTTGTGATAAAGTGTTGTAACAATGCAGGAATATCTGATTTTCGTTCACGCAGTGGTAAAATCCAGATGGGGAAGACATTCAACCTAAACCATAAATCTTCTCTAAATTGTTTATTTTTTACCATCTCTTCCAGATTACGATTGGTTGCAGTGATGAACCTAATATCCAGTTTAATAGTTTTGCTGCCACCCACGCGTTCGATTTCTTTATCCTGCAAAACCCTCAACAAACGTACTTGTGCCTGAAGTGGTAATTCGCCTATTTCATCTAAAAAAATTGTTCCTTTATTGGCCCGTTCAAATCGTCCTCGTTTTTGGGTAATTGCCCCGGTAAAAGCGCCTTTTTCGTGGCCAAACAGTTCGCTGTCGATAAGCGATTCCGGAATAGCGCCGCAATTGACTTTGATAAAAGGTCCGTCTTTGCGTAATGATGAATTATGAATGGCATTGGCAATGACATCTTTACCAACACCCGTTTCCCCAAGCAACAATACGGGGCTGTCCAGAGCAGCCACATGACGAACTTTTTCCATTACATCTTTCAAGCCAAAATTAGCGCCAATGATATCATCGCCTGTGAGTTGCCGAATTTCTTTATATAAATACCGATTGTCATCCGTGAGCAGATCTTTTAATTTTACTACCTCTCGGTATCTGAGCGTATTCGACATGGCGATAACAAACGGTTCTTTTAATGAAGAGATCAAGTCAGC
>JAUVIB010000501.1 GCA_030592985.1 Calditrichaceae bacterium
ACCGCAGTTCACTAACTCCCCTTTTGGATATTTTTTATGTGATTTGAAGAATACTGTTTCAGCATATTTCAACAAATAATATTTAGCGAGATAATTATGCCAAAAAAACAATTATTGTACAAAAGGGGTGACAAACCAAAAAATGACAACAATATTTTATAAACGCAGAGGCGCAGAGGACGCAGAGAATTATTAAATGTATAACAAACATGTATATCCAAACCAAAACTGCTGACACATTTAAGACAAGCACTTTTTGGAAAAAGTTTTTTGGTAAACTCTGCGTACCTTTGCGATCTCTGCCTGCCCCATAGGGAAGTATGACTGTATCGGGGCGCCTTTGCGTTAAAATTTTCTTTACCCTTTTAATATTCTTTTCACTAAAGTTCAAGTATGCTTTTTACCGTCGAGAATCCAAAATTTTCTTTACAAAATAACAAGAAAATGACTAATAAGAAACTATGGGATAAGAATTATCACACTAAAAATCGTGGTGTGCCCAACGTTTTCGATAAATGGGTGTGTTTTTATCAAAGTTGTGCAAATTACCAGAAACGCTGGAATTGTATTTGGAAAAATCCTTTTGAAAATGAGAATAATACCTTATCTTTTTTTAGTGAATTAAGGAAATGCGAATGAGTCTCAAAACAAAACAAAATTTATTTATTCCAATTGTTTGGGTTTGTAGTTGTATTCTCCTGACTATTAAAAGTGTTGCGGCTGATAAACCACTTACGCTTGTTCTTCATTGGGTACCACAGGCGCAATTTGCCGGTTACTATGTCGCACTGGAGAAGGAAATTTACCTAAAGTACGGTCTTGATATCAAGATTAAAGCTGGGGGTCCAAATGTATCGGTGAATGATTGTGTGACGTCGGGAAGTGCCGAGTTCGGCACCTATTTTCTGTTAAACGCCACTAAACTTGTCGCGCAGGGAGTACCACTCGTCAATATTGCCCAGTTATCTCGCCGGTCGGCCTTGATATTGGTCGCCAAGAAATCCAGTGGAATTTTTAAGCCGGAAGATATGAATGGTCGCAAAATCGGTATTTATCAAGAAGAATTTTCTGATATTCCGTTGGCATTTATAAAAAATAATAATCTGAATGTAAATATTATACCCATTGCTACCGGAATTCATATTTTTCTGCACGGTGGGACGGATGTTACGAACGTGATGTGGTACAACGAGTATCATACTATTCTGAATTGTGGTTATAATGCCGACGAGCTGTCAACTTTTTATATGTCCGATTACGGATTCAATGTGCCCGAAGATGGTATCTATTGTTTACGGTCAATATATGATGCCCATCCCGAAGTCTGTGAGCGATTTGTTGAAGCAACAATGGAAGGCTGGCTGTATGCCTTTCAACATTCCTCTGAGGCTCTGGATATTGTAATAAAAGAGATGAAAGCAGTGCATATTCCGGCAAATCTGGCTCATCAGCAGTGGATGCTGGCGCGTATGCAGGATATTATTTTACCTGATGGCGGCTATGAATTCAGTACATTTCTGTCTGAAGAAACTTACGAAATGACTGGTCGGATATTGCTGAAAAACGCCTCGATCGGGAAATTACCGGCTTACGATCAGTTTTATATACCTGTAGGAAAGTATGCTGAAAAATAGGTCTTTACGATTCAAATTAAGTGCATTTGTCTTGACCGGAACAATTCTGGTGGCGGCTGTTCTTTTTTCCTATTACTATTCCGTTTCCAGACGATTGATTCTGGAAAGCGCCCGAAAAAACGCTCGTCACCTGACAATGGAAACAGTTAATTCCATTGAAAATGTGTTTCGGTCTGCCGCCAAAATTCCCGAGAATCTCGCTTATGTACTTGAGACCGGTATGTCCGATGAAAAGGGATTGTATCAGTTAATGGAAACTGTAGTTAAAAACAATTTAGAAATATTTGGTTCGTCCATTGCTTTTGAACCCGGTGCATTCTTTCCCGGGCAGGACCGATTTTCCCCCTATTTTTTTAAGGATGGTGACCGGATTGTTCAGTCGAACCTGGATGATCCGGGATATAATTATCACCTGCAGGACTGGTATCAGATTCCCAAAGAGTTGAACCTGCCCGTCTGGTCCGAACCCTATTTTGATGAAGGTGGCGGCGATATCATTATGGCAACCTACTCGGTTCCCTTTCGTTGGCTCAATGACGGTATGAATAAAAATAAATTCCGCGGTATCCTTACAATTGATATTTCACTGGTCTGGCTTAAACAAGTTTTTGAAGAACTTTCCATCTATGATAACGGCTATGGATTTCTTTTATCTCAAAGCGGGAAGTATTTGGTTCATCCGGACCCGGACAATATTATGAATGCCAGCATATTCGATATTGCCGAATTACATCAAGATGAAAAAATACGGGAGCTGGGTCGTAAAATGGTGCGGGGGCAGACGGGTTTCGTGAATATCATTGAACCTGTTACAGGCCGGGAGGTTTACCTTTGTTTTGCGCCATTTCCATCAAGCGGTTACTCAATGGGTATCGTGATACCCGCTAAAGAACTGTTTGCGGATCTGAGCCATTTGAACCGCAGTGTGGCAATGATTGGGGTTTTGGGCTTGCTGGCGCTGTTTGG
>JAUVIB010000159.1 GCA_030592985.1 Calditrichaceae bacterium
GAAATTATTTAAAAATATAAATATTGAAATTCCGGCGAATATTGCGGATTTGGATATTCGTAAGATTCAATATGACTCGCGAAAGGTACAAAGAGGAGATCTCTTTGTTGCTGTACGCGGTTACAAGACGGATGGACATCAATATCTTCGGGATGTGGAGAAAAATGGGGCAGCTGCAGTTGTTGTAGAAGAGAAGGATATACAACTTTCTATACCTCAATTGGCTGTGGAAAATACCCGAAAAATATTACCTTTGATCTCCTACAATTATTATGAATTAGAAAAGTCAATTCTTAAAATAGTCGGAATCACTGGTACGAATGGAAAAACAACAACATCCTATATAGTGCGTTCCATTTTTAATGCAGCAGGTATTCCATCGGGAGTTGTAGGAACGATATCTTACTCTTATGGAGACACTGAAAAAAAAGCTCCTAATACTACACCGGAATCATTGGATCTTTATCGTATGTTAAGCGAGATGGAGAAAGAGGGATTAAAATCTTGTGTTATGGAGGTATCCTCTCATGCATTATCTTTGTACCGTGTTTTAGGCTTGCAATTTGATGTGGCGCTTTTTACCAATCTTGGGCGCGATCATATGGATTTTTATAATTCAGAAGAAACGTATTTCGAGTCAAAGTCCAGGTTATTTGGCAGTATAAAAAAAGATGGCATCGCTGTAATTAACTTTGATGATTCTTATGGACAAAGGTTGATTGCAAAAATAAAGGGAAAAGTTATTACTTTCGGACTAAACGAACCTGCACAGATTACGGTATTAAATCGATCGATGGATATCAAAGGAACAAAATTAATGATCCGCACACCGGATGACATGTTTGAAGTATATTCAAGACTAATAGGCGAATTTAATATTTACAATATTTTAGCCTCTGTGGCAATTGCCTATGCTATGAATATTGATAAAAAAGATATAATTGCAGGCATTGAAGATTTGCAGAAGGTGCCGGGTCGGATGCAGTCATTTGAGATTAAGCCGGGAGTATTGGCAATAATTGATTATGCCCATGCGCCTGAAGCCTTGCAAAATGCATTAACTACAGTAAGAGGAATTACCAAGCGCCGCTTGATTGTTGTTTTTGGAGCCGGCGGAGACCGTGATCGTGGAAAACGTCCCTTAATGGGGAAAATTGCCGATGAATTAGCCGATATTGCCATTGTCACAAGTGATAATCCCCGTACAGAGAAACCTCAAAGCATTATCGATGAAGTGGTTAAAGGAATGAAATTAGCCCATAAGAGAAAAGTTATTATTGACCGTAGAGAAGCCATTGCCGCAGCTGTGCGGATGGCGCAAAAAGGTGACGTTATTTTGGTTGCGGGTAAAGGGCATGAATCCTATCAGGAGATAAACGGGATACGGCGTGAATTTGATGAAGAGAAGATCATACTGGAAGCGCTAAATCATGTATGAATTATCTCTTGATGATTTTAAAAAAAACATTCGGGTCAATTTTAAAAATATTCCGAAAGGAGTGAATCGATTTTCGGCTGTCAGTATTGATTCCAGAACAATCAACAAAGGAGAGGTGTTCTGGGCCATTAAGGGAGAGAATTTCGATGGGAATCAATTTGTTCAGCAGGCGATAGATACAGGCGCCCTATTTGCTGTTGTTGATAATAAATTTAAAGTGGGAAATTTACCCGTAGTAGTAGTTTCGGATACTTTAGATGCTTTACAAAAACTGGCTAATGTTCATAGAAATAAATTCAATATTCCCATTATTGCGGTAACGGGTTCTAATGGAAAAACAACCATAAAAGAAATGATTGCTCATATCTTGCAGAGCGGTAAGAGAGTATTAAAAACTGAGGGCAATCTAAATAATCATATCGGTTGTCCTTTAACTGTATTAAAATTAAAAAGGGAGCATCAGGTTCTAATTGTTGAGTTGGGGTCCAATCATCCGGGAGAAATTTCAGTACTGACTAAAATTAGCGAACCGACTCATGCGCTTATTTCTAATATAGGAGAAGCGCATCTTGAATTTTTTAAAAATAAAGAGGCCGTATTCAAAGAAAAAACAAGTTTGTTTGATAGTATGAATCCAAAAACCAGACTTTATGTTAATATGAATGATCTATTTCTAAAAAAATATCAGCCGGTTAATCAACAAAAAACCATCTCTTATGCTTTTAACGGAACGACAGATATCAAAGGGGACTGTTTAAAGGTGGGAAGCAACGGTTGTGCTGACTTTCGGTTAAATGGTAAGACGGTTATTCAGCTTCAAGTACCGGGGATACATAATGCTTACAATGCTCTTGCAGCGGCGGCGGTAGCTTTGGATTTAGGGTATCGTGAAGATGAAATAAAACAAGCCTTGGACAGCTACCAGGCTTATGATAAAAGAATGCAAATTATGAATATTGATGGCATTACGATGATAAATGATTGCTATAATGCCAGTCCCGATTCAATGAAAGCAGCGATTAATACGGTACGTCATATTCCTGTCAAAGGTGCAGCGTATCTCGTGCTGGGGGATATGTTTGAACTTGGCGAGGAAACGGTTGAGTTTCATAAAGAAATAATTAGAGAGGCCATTGGTATCAATCCGCAGGCAGTTTTTCTTCTTGGGGAAATAATGAAAAAAGCGGCTGAAGGATTTACGGAAGGTAATATTCGATATTTTCCAGGAAATGAAAAGGCTGCAATATATCTGAAAAAAATATTACAACCTGAAGATTTGGTGTTAATAAAAGGCTCGCGAGGTATGAAGATGGAAGAAATTATTGAATTAATTAAAAAGGTAAAAAATGTTAGCTGATTTTTTATATCAGTTTAAAGACTATTTTATCGGATTTAATGTATTCCGATATATTACGGTTAGAGCGGCTTTATCGGCCATAACGGCATTATTGATTGCTTTATGGATTGGACCTAAAATTATCGCTTTACTTAAGAAATATCAGATTGGTGAAGAAATACGCAGTGATGGGCCGCAAACACATCTTGTAAAGCGCGGAACGCCTACAATGGGTGGCTTAATTATTCTTTTTTCTGTATTAGTGGCTGTCCTGATGTGGGCAAATTTAAATAATATGTATTTTATTTTAGTGTTTATCGCGACTATTTCAATGGGTATGGTAGGTTTTTTTGATGACTATTTAAAGTCTGTAAAGAAAATGAAAAAGGGGCTTGTAGGGCGTTATAAATTATTGGGACAAATTTTGCTCGGACTTTTTATAGGGTTGATAATATATTTTCATCCTTATTTTGACGGATTACATTCAAATACGAGTATTCCGTTTTTTAAGAATTTGGAGTTTGATTTTAGCTGGTTCTATGTATTTGTTGTTGTTTTTGTAATTACCGGTTCCTCAAATGCTGTAAATTTAACAGATGGATTAGACGGATTAGCAAGCGGTCTGGCGGCGATTTCATTTTTTGCCCTTGCCGGAATCGCCTATGTAAGCAGCAATGTTAATTTTAGTGATTATCTTAACATCATCTATTTGCCCGGCGCTGAAGAATTAACTGTTTTTGCTTTGGCCATATTCGGGGCTGTTTTGGGTTTTTTGTGGTATAATTCGTATCCTGCCGAAGTTTTTATGGGAGATACAGGATCGTTGGCTGTGGGGAGCGCCTTAGGAACCATTGCCGTTCTGTTGAAGAAAGAACTTTTGCTCCTCTTAATCGGCGGTGTATTTATCTTTGAAGTTATTTCTGTTATTATTCAGACAACATATTTTAAATATACCAAGAAAAAATATGGTGAGGGCAGACGGGTTTTTAAAATGGCGCCGGTTCATCATCATTTTGAGTTAAAAAACTGGCATGAAGCGAAAGTTGTATCACGTTTTTGGATAATCGGTATCTTATTGGCTTTATTGAGTTTAACTACTTTTAAAACACAATAATCAAGCGGTAATAAATGAAAAAAGATGTTAAAAATAAAAAAGTAACCATTCTTGGCGCTGCAAGAAGCGGAATTGCAGCGGCAAAACTCTTAAAGATGATGGGAGCTAAGGTTTTTGTTAGCGACTATATGAAAAAAGGAATAATTGCTGAATTGGATAAGGAAGAAATCGCCTATGAATCGGGTATTCATTCACAGCGGGTATTAGAAGCGGATTTTATTGTATTAAGTCCGGGGATTTCGCAAAAAACAGAAATTGTTAAGAGAATCAAAGAGAAGAACATTCCTCTCTACTCTGAAATAGAAATTGCCTCTTGGTTTTGTAAATCTCCGATCATTGGAGTTACCGGTTCGAATGGAAAAACCACTACCACGACCTTGATTGGAGAAATGCTGAGAAAAAAATATGCGGATACCATTATAGCCGGGAATATAGGTCAACCTTTTTCTTCATTTGTGGCAGATAGTCAGACAAATTCAATGGCTGTTGTCGAATTGTCCAGTTTTCAACTTGAAACCATAGATTCTTTTAAAGCACAGACTGCTGTTATTCTTAATTTCGCGCCAAATCATCTTGACTGGTATGAAACTTATGAAGATTATAAAATCGCGAAATGGCGTATTACAAAAAATTTTAGTCCAAATGACCTTTTAATATATAATGGAGATGATGAGGATCTTAGTTCCTGGGTTAAATTGATAAATTGTAGAAAACTATCATTTTCGGTAAAAAGAGAAAAAGATGCCGACGCCTGTTATCAAGATGGAAAACTATGGCTTAAGGGAAGTTTGTTGATAAACACAAATGAGCTGCAGATTAGAGGTGTGCATAATTACATGAATGTATTAGCGGCGTCACTTGCTGCGGTTAATGCCGGAATAGACCTCGGACAAATCAGGGAAGTTCTGCAAAATTTCCAGGGTGTTGAACACCGCTTGGAATATGTGAAGGAAATCGATGGTGTGAAATATTATAATGATTCAAAAGCGACAACGGTTGAATCTTTATGGTATGCTTTACAAAGTTTTTCCACACCAATCGTTTTAATTGCCGGGGGGAAAGATAAGGGTAGTGAGTTTACGAAATTGAATGAATTAATTGCAGAAAAAGTAAAAAGTGTTGTATTGATTGGGACAGCTTCCGAAAAAATGAATAAAGTGTGGCAGGGTATTAAACCCATTGAAATAGCCGATTCTCTTGAGAGCGCCGTTAAGTCTGCCCAAAAAACGGCGGATAAAGAAGATATCGTTTTGCTCTCTCCGGCGTGTGCCAGTTTCGATATGTTTTCGGACTTTGAAGATAGAGGCAGACAGTTTAAAGAGATTGTAAGTAAATTAGCGGGGAAAAATGAAATTCGGTAAAGTTGATATTTGGTTAAGCACATCGATAATCGTTTTGCTGTTAATTGGACTGATCATGGTATTTAGCGCAAGTTCCATGGTGGCAGAAAGTCGTCACGGGTCAATGCTGTATTATTTTAAAAAGCAGCTTATATGGGTATTTGTTTCGGTTCTGTTAATAATTACAATTTCAAAATATGACTATAGAAGGCTTCAAAAAAAGGATATTCCTATAATTCTTATCGGGCTGTCGTTTGTGTCATTACTATTTCTTTTTATAGCGGGGAAAAATATTAATCACTCTGTACGTTGGTTCTCTCTTGGAGGTATCGTTAGTTTTCAGCCATCGGAATTGGCGAAATTAAGTCTCATTATTTATTTCTCCTATTATTTATCAACACGCGGTAAAAAACTGGAGAATTTTAAATCAGGCCTTCTTCCGTTAATATTTATTACGGGAATGATTGTAACGCCAATTTTCCTACAGCCGGATTTAAGTACTTCGTTGATAATTGTATTGATTACCGGATCAATGCTATTTATTAGTAAAGCAAAGTTAAAACACCTGCTTGCCATAGCTTTATCGGTTGTTCCTGTTGTTGTTTTAATGTTGAGCATAAATTCGTATCAAAGAAGTAGATTTACCCATTGGCTTGAATCTCTTGGTGATCCCCTAAATGCGAGTTATCAGATTCGTCAATCACTTATTGGTTTAGGACAGGGCGGTTGGTTTGGTTCTGGGATAGCCCAGAGTATGCAGAAATTTTCATTTACTCCGGAACTTCATACGGATTTCATATTTTCCGTCGTTGGTGAAGAGTTTGGTTTTTTGGGGGTAACTCTGGTTTTACTTCTATTTTTAATAATTTTGATACGGGGAATACGTGTGGCATTAAAAACTAGGGATCCGTTTGGAAAATTTTTAGCAACCGGGATTACTTTGAATATCATTTTTTATGCCTTTATTAATATATCTGTTGCCAGTATGCTGCTTCCGGCAACAGGACTACCAATGCCGTTTATCAGTTATGGCGGATCACATCTCGCATTTTTAGGAATTAGCACCGGAATTCTGCTGAATATTTCAAGAAGCATCAGCACCGGTGATGTTAGAAATAATTGGGAAGAGTTTAAAGAAAATCGTGAACGACTCTATCAGACAATGGTAAGGCCGGGTTAAATGAGTCAGGAATTAAAAATAATATTTGCCGGAGGCGGAACAGGCGGTCATGTTTTTCCGGCCATCAATATTGCTAAGGCGTTAAGGGAACATTTAAAAGCAAAAATACTATTTATCGGCGCTGCCGGAGGAATAGAAAAAAGTAAGGTACCGCAAGCAGGATTTGAAATTAAACTTATTCCGGTGGTTGGTTTTCAAAGGAAAATAGCATTTAAGAATTTTCTATTTCCTTTTAAATTATATAAGAGCATGCAGATTTGTAAGGAAGAGATGATAAATTTCAATCCGGATATTGTAATTGGAACGGGCGGGTATGTAACCGGACCGGTTTTAAAAACAGCAGTCAAGCTGAAAATCCCAACCGTACTTCAGGAACAAAATAGTTATCCCGGAGTAACCACACGATTACTGGCAAAACGTGTTGATTTAATTTTATTAGCTTATGAGGAAGCAAAGAAATACTTGAGTAAAACGAAAAAAATTGTTGTTTGTGGTAATCCTTTAATGGCAGATATTAAAAAGGAAGATAAGAAATCAGCAGCTGAATATTTTAATCTTAACCCACAAAAAAAGACGATTTTAATTTTAGGAGGAAGTCAGGGAGCTGCTTCTTTGAATAAAAGCATTGCCGGGCTATTAGATGAAAAACGAATACCAAAAACACATCAGCTTCTGTGGCAAACAGGAAAAAATGAATATAATAAATATAAAGATAAATATGAACTGGCCCGAATATTCCCGTTTATTGATGAGATGCATAAAGCCTA
>JAUVIB010000176.1 GCA_030592985.1 Calditrichaceae bacterium
ATATTTCTTGGTTAACAGGTTACTTTGTAGAAAAGCGATAGATTGTTTTTGTTTTATATGTTTCCCCCGGTTTTAATATTGTAGAGATAAAATCAGGTTGATTAGGTGAATCCGGAAAATGCTGCGTTTCCAGTACGGCAGCATAACGATGTTTGTAAATTATTTCCTTTTTACCTGAAATACTGCCGTCTAAAAAATTACCCGAATAAAATTGTAAACCTGGTTCTTCTGTATATATTTCCATCAGACGGCCGCTGGTGGGTTCGTACAGGGAGGCCTGTAATTTCATCGTTCCATCCACATTATTTAAAACCCAGTTGTGGTCATAGCCTAAACCGAATTTTAACTGCTCGTTTTCATCATTTATTCTGACGCCGATTGCAGTTGGGGAATTAAAATCAAATGGTGTATTTTCCACTGAAGGTAAATTACCGGTCGGAATTGAGGTGCTGTCAATCGGAGTGAAAGTATTGGCATTAATCCACAGCTCATGACTTAGAATATCCGATTTACAATTTCCGCTTAAATTAAAATAGCCATGATGTGTTAAATTCACCGGCGTCGCTTTATCGGTAGTTGCTTCGTATTCAATCTGTAATTCATTATTATTGGTCAAGGTATAAACCAAGGAGCTGTTCAGATTTCCGGGATAGCCTTCTTCACCATCTTTACTTAAATATATAAGTTTTAATCCAACAGATTCTTTGTTTTTAACCGATTTCCCATCCCAAACCACTTTATTGAAACCTTTTTTACCGCCATGCAGATGGTTGGGCCCATTATTGGTAGCAAGCGTATATTCTTTATTATCCAGCATGAACTTGCCTTTGGAAATACGATTGCCGAATCGTCCGACTACACAGCCAAAATAGGAAGCATCCTGTATATAATTCTCAAGTTTATCATAGCCCAAAACGACGTCTTCGGTTTTACCGTTACGGTCAGAGACAGTAAGTGATTGAACAATAGCGCCGTAATTTGTAATGCGAACTTGCATACCATTAGTATTTGTTAATGTATAGATGTCAACCTGTTGACCGCTTTCAGTCTGCCCAAATACTTCTTGTGTGATTTCTAATTTACTTTTTGGTTTTCCATCTTGTCCGCCGCAACTAATTAAAAGCACAATAACAACTGAAATTATGATAGATACTAAAAATTTCATGAGGCACTCCTTCTTTTGAATAAATATGTACTATTTGATTATTAAAAACTTCTTCGTCTCAATATAATATTTTGTACTTAATTTATAAAAATACAGACCCGTTGCCAGATTTTTTCCATTAAATTGAACAATATGATGACCGGCATTTATTTTCTTATCAATTATTGTTTTTACCTCCCTGCCTATAATATGTCATAAACTTTTAATGTCACATACTGTGTTTTAGGAATAGTAAAACCTATTTTTGTTTCCGGATTGAAGGGATTTGGATAATTTTGTTCCAATGAATAGGCTCCAGGAATAATCTTGGTCTTATTTTCTACGTCAATGCCGGTAAGGTCCTTCGCTCTTTCCACAGCGCCTTCATAATCCACGGCATAATGCCACCAGTTATTTAATACTCCCTTATGGATTCCGGTATATTTCGGTATATGATTAAACCACCAGCGCATATAGCCAAGTTGATAATTTGTTCCAACATCCTGCGACCATTCTATACGATTTACTTCTCGTACCTGGTCTAATAATAACGGATAGCGCTTCCAGTTATCGGCATAGGTCGTTACATATTTTGTGTTACCGTAATCATAATCATTCTGGCCATTTGGCGGGAAATGGATATTACCAATATGCGCGCCGCCGGGTACCTCTTTATCAAAACGGGTAAATAGTTCCCAGCTATTGGGATTTTCATTATTACAATCCCATCTGCCGTAGACATATTTGATTGCGCTTTCCATTCGATGTCCATAACTATGCAGCGCTTCGGCTACTCCGCGTTCATAATTCCAGCCCATTACGGACAGCAGTTTTTCCAATCCGTCGTGATTCAGGGGTGGTGAATTCCACCAGAAAGCGCCGGGACCCATCAATTGTGATTCATACATTCCGGCAAAAGGATGGGCGTAAACCCAGACTTCATCAATTTCACCATCATTACGTTTGCTGTCTAAATCATAGTAATCGACCATATAATTATAATCAAATTGAACGGTACGTAGATTTTCGGCATAATATTGCAAGGTTCCAGGAGTGTCACGCCCAAAAAGTTTTCCTGACGTAGTATAAAAATAGATCAGAGTATCGATGGTCATCAATGAGTCACCCAAACGGGTAAAAATCCCTTCGTCATTATGCGTTTCTACAATCTGATAATTGATAACCCCATCACTGATCGTGTGAAATTCTTCAATAATTTGATTCACATAATTATAAGGATTTTCCCATCCCCAAACCTGATGAATACGCTTATTAGCAATTGAATCAACTATCGGGTTCTGAATGATTAGAGCCACCTTTAAATTCATTATTTCGGCCTTGGCGGCACTAAAATCTGAAACCACATCTACAGATGTACTACCACTCAAGCCAGTGGATTCGGTATTAATTAGAGCTGTGCCAAGAATATGCGCCGTCATTTTACCTTGTTCATCGATGGTCACAACATCTTCTGTGTCAGATGACCAGATTACATATTCTTCAAGATCATACGGATATATGTTTCCATTCGCATCTACCATCTTTACATCGGCATTAAGCGAAGTATTGGGTACCATTTTGATTGGATCAGGAAATATTGCCAAGCCAGTTATTATAATTTTCAAGGAAAGTTCCCATTCACCCACAATAATTCCAGATTTAGCAGGATTAATTACTGAAAGCCTAAGCCACGACGTCTCGATTGGATCAAATTCCGTTGAGTCCCAATTAAAAACAGCATAATCCCTATCGTTTACTAACAAGCGGTATGATCCGATTTGATTATCAAGATCATCTTCAGAGTCGGCTGATTCCAAATCGTATGTTCCATTATTCCACATGTAAAGTTTACTTTTATCGATTTCAACGGGTTCATCAAAATGTAGCTTTAAAGTCAGCGTTCCGATATTTTGGACAGCCATCGATGTAAAGGGATTCCCGTCAACTATTTTTTTAATTTCATCGGCAGCCATGGCCGTATCCAGCTCAACGTGAATCGTACCATCATTAATTCCGTTTAAAATATCTATCGTATGTACTCTTGTGATCTGGGAGAATAATGATGCACTCATTATTAAAAACAAAATTATGAATATTGATAAACGTAAAGTATCTTTTTTTATATTATAAATTTTCATTTTTTTGATTTCCTTTTTAGCGCGCAAGAAGCATCTTATGTGTTTGCTGAAATTTTCCCGCCCGAAGCCTGTAAAAATATATTCCGCTTGCCAAACCACCGGCGTCAAATTGTACTGAATAAGTACCCGCCGCCTGGCGTTTATTCATCAGCGTGCACACCTTTTGCCCTAATGTGTTATAAACTGTTAATTCCACATCGCTGGCCGCTGAAAGCTGATAGTTGATAGATGTACTTGGATTAAACGGATTGGGATAGTTTTGCTGTAAAGAAAAAACATTCGGGATATTTTTTGGGTTTTTATCAATCGCTGTAAACACTGAATTATCCGAACCTGGCGTGCCACCGATCACTGATGAGGCAGCCCAGCTTTGAGCGAGACTGTTATCCGACTGCGGATTTTTCAATTCCAATGTAGGACCGTTGCCGTTGGGTTCCGTCGGCCAGGGCGCTTGTTCATTATAAGTAAGCGAATCGATAAGAACTCCATCACTATCATACAAACAGATTAATTCGCCGTTACTACTTAAGCCAAAATCAAAATCACCCAGGCAATTTTCAACTGCCGGAAAAAACTGTTTAAATGTATTTTTATCCCGGCATATTACTAAGTAATTCCCTCCATCAAGTATGGTATTAGATGGAAAGATAAAAGGACTATGGCCGTCGTTATCATCAATAAAATACCAATTGGAAATATCAACCGCAGTGCTGCCGCTATTATACAGTTCAACCCAATCTTTTGTATCAAGGTCAGCGCTGGATTTATAATTAATTTCATTGATAACCACTTTGCCTGCCGCTGTACTGTCGAACTCAAATACCGCTGTTACTGTCTGGTTATCAACAATGTTAAATGTTATTGTATGTGAATCAGGGAAACTTACCCCTTCCCATCGAACGAAACAAAAACCTGTTTTTGGTAAAGCAGTCAGTTGAATCGGTATCTGAACGAAATAATTACCATTCCAGGGATAATCATTAATAATCTGGGTATTAATTTTAATCGAACCACAATTTTCCGGAGACACATTTAGATTGATCGTTCCCATTCCTCCGTCAATCAAATCAAATTCTCCCATAATATGCTGACGTACATAATCGCTGCGCTTTAAAGTATAATTCATCACTACCTGAATCGAGTTGTTCCATTCTTCCATTGAATCGATGGATTTACCCAGCCACCAAGGACCTTCGAAAGTATATTGCCAGCGTTTGATATGGCGAGGCATCTCATCCTTTATTCCTGTTTTCATTTCTTCAATAAGCGCTGTAACTTTTTCAGGATTAAATGTGATATTCAGATGGTCGGCATTGTGGTTAATAAATTCATTGCGGTAAGATTCATTTTCCAACAGTTTAAAAAACAACAATGTGGTTCCATTTTGCTGATTACGCATTTCATCAAACATATTCGAACCTTCCCACAGATGCCCACCGTGAAAACCGTAATCATTATCAAAAAGTAACCATTTAAATTTTCCGTCCACGGTTCTCGGACGCCAGCATTTAATGTTATTCCAGGGCCAGTCCGGATTGCCGTAAAACATCACTGTAATGCAATAATCCATAAAATTATGAACATCCATCAGGGTCTGAACATAAGAATAATTGGTGGAATCGCTTAAGTCATTATTCTCTATAAAATCAAGCAAAATGCGATACTGCACGTCATCTCCGTGGATGATCATTGTATCTCTTTCCACAAAATCAATATTATCGGGATCAACGCCGCGGTTAGAGGCCAGATAGTGCTCATTCATTTTCTCGCGCATATTATGTATACCCCAGCATTGCCCATTCAGATAGACAAGCGCCGGCCGGTATTCCATATAATCAAGATCTGTATTAATAACTAATTTAGACATTAGAGCATCGCGGAAGAAAGTTCTGCCCCAGTCCTGTCCGGAATTACGCAATATAATGGCTTTATACTGCTGAATATTTTTATCAGGAAAAATTGGATAATTGATACGATCCTGGCCATAACGGCCGCGGGCAAACAAAGCCAAAGACTTTTGTGGATAGAGACGGCTCCACGAACCGAATATCTTAACCCCGGCGTCAAGGGCAAATCCCTGTGTGCCATCCTTCTCAAAGAATTCCATATGAACAGGACGTTCCCAGTCTTCCCAGAAATTGGAACCCCAGTAAGGATAATTCACCGTATCCGCATCGTCGCCATAGACATAAATACCGGTTTCATTATCGAAAAAATTAGCCGGATCAGTGGACAGAGCCACAACCGGTAATTCAAAACTTTGATTAATAAAATAGGTATGGGTAATAATCTTTCCAGGAAGCATTCCCTCAGTAAAAACTCGTGAGCGCACAACCATGATACTGTCGATCGGAATTGGATTTGAATACACATTAGAAGTATCCGCAGGCTCGCTTCCATCCAGGGTATAATAAATGCTGATGTTTTCGCCTTCCGCTGTCAGCGATAGTTGGAACAGGCTGTTATAAAAACCGCCATCATAAGAAAATTGAACATCCGGGGCAAATGTCTGGTAGCCGTTTGTAATATTTGCGGCGCCCGGAGTCGGGCCATCAAAATAGTACCATTGATTTCCGCCGTCCGGCTGTCTGCCAAAAGAGATATCCGCCGGGATGGCCCCAAATTCAACCGAGTCGATAGTCTGCCCCTGCGGATCAGTTAAAACGAGTTCTTCCCCGGATGAACTGATCTTAAAGGTTGCGTGCAACTCCTGCTGTTTTGGGAAATTTAGAATAGGCGAAGAGCCGCGTATATCCTGCGGAATATAATTCATCTCCAATGTTAAAAACGGTATCAAACTCAGATCGGTTGAATATAGTTGATCATTATGCACCTGAACGGCTAAAACATTATTACCGTTTTGCAAAATGGATTGGATATTTTCAATCTCAAATTCTTCCGGGGAGCCGCCGCTGTACATTTGCGCGTCGTGATCCGAATCGGCAAATTGATCATAAGACGGCGGCGTACCCACAAAGCCAATATTAGCGCGGGCAATTTCAACATTATTAAGATAAGCCACAAATGCATCATCATAATCGATATGCAGGAAGCAGTTAGATATTTCATTCGGTTTTTCCACATAAAATTCATTACGGATAAAAACCGAAACAGGGCCGGGCTGGAAAGGATCTTCCGGGCCCACGTCGGTGGAATCATCTCCGTCGCTATAACCAAAGCCGCTGGGACCTTCCGGCCAGGAAGAAGCGTTAAAATCAAGTGTGCGCCAGTTTGCCGGCGGTTCTTCCGTACCGATAAAATAACGCCAAATATCGCCCCAATCGATAATGGTTTCATAATGTACTGCGGGAATCTGCGACTCCTTACCTGAAGCAAAAACGATTAAAAAACTGTCCGGTCCAATAACAACCGGCGGGAAAGTCCATTTAAAGGGCTCTAAAGCATTGTCAGATAAACCATAATTGGTTAAGTCAACCGTAGTGGTATCGGTATTATAAATTTCCAGCCAATCGGAATAATCGCCGTCTTTATCAGCTAAAGTTAATACATTAGACGACATAATCTCGTTTATGAATAA
>JAUVIB010000039.1 GCA_030592985.1 Calditrichaceae bacterium
ACGGCAAAATCTTCCGCTAAATCAAAAGCAATTGCTTTATTAACCTTAAGAATACATTCCGCCACATCATGACGTTCAATACTCATTTTCTTCTGATTATCTAAGTTTGAGGCGTCGACAATACGGATAATTTCTTCAACACGCATACTAACCTTTGTGGTACCGATTTTAAGAAAAAATTCCTTTCTCGGAATCAAAGGGTCATTACCGAGCCAGAAAAGGCTCACCTTAAAACGGGTGGTTACTTTTGGCGCCATTTCATGTGATAACGCCGCCACCTCGCCACGATTAACGTAGACTTGTTCGCTTAAAGTAAAACCTGTTGATTCACCGGCAACTGCTTGTTTTTTAGCGGGACTGTTAAAAGCCTCAATACTATTTATAGTACTTTTTTTACCAGAAGGATAAAATACAACCTCATCGCCAATAGAAATTATACCAGAATCAATGGTTCCGGCGATAATGCGGCGGTCATCATTCTGCCGTGTAAATTTATAAACATCCTGTACCGGCATTCTGAAGGGTTTCTTTAAGGGGGGTGGTTCTTTTTCAAATTGATCTAGAATCTGTAAGACCGTCTGCTCTGTATACCACGGCATTTTTGATGATAGCTCAATAATAGTATCGCCTTCCCTTCCGCTAACCGGAATAAAGAGCTGTGCTTCAATATCTATCTTTTTCAAAAATACTTTATATTCAGCGACAATATCATCAAATACTTGCTGATTGTAATCAACCAAATCCATCTTATTAACAAGAATGGACACCTGCTTGATTCCCAGCATTGCCAGCATATAACCGTGACGACGGGAATTTTCACGCACACCCTCTTTGGCGTCGATTACCAGCAGCGCTGCTTCAGCTCTTGATGCCCCGGTTATCATATTCTTTAAAAACTCTATGTGCCCCGGTGCGTCAATGATGATATAATGCCTGCGATTCGTTTTAAAAAATACACGAGCGGCGTCAATGGTGATCCCCTGAGACTGTTCATCCTTCAGAGCGTCCAACAAAAAAGCATATTCAAATGGTCTCGCATTGACCCTGCACGATTCTTTAACCTGCTCCAGTTTTCCTTGCGGAAGAGAATGCGTATCTGCCAGCATACGGCCGATTATGGTGCTTTTTCCATGATCCACATGTCCCACGATCACGATATTCATCTGTTCTTTATTGTCAAAATTTTGATTTGTCATATTATAGTCACTTGTAATTGGTAAATAGTGCTTATTTTTAATTTTATTTTGGGTACTGGTTTCCAGGTGTTGGGCAGCTCGGTTCTCGGTACTCGGAAGCTCGTTACTTAATGATTAAACACGGGTGCTTTCAATATACTGTATAAATTTGTTGATTTTTTGTCCAAACTTATCACAGTCATCAATAATGTTTTCTGGAATATCAATATTCGGGTACAATTCTAACAATAATTCTAATTGAGTAGCCGCTTCATCACATGATGCTTGTGAAAATATCAGGAATCTAATATACTCGTTTATGTATCTTCTGCGTCCATAACCTTCCGCAATATTAAATAAAACGCTTTTTGAAGATCTTCGGATTTGGCTACCTGTTTCATACAATTCATGCTTAGGAAGTTTTAGTGAATAATGATGAATATCAAGAGCAAACTTTTTAGCCAATACGTATATTTCTAAATCTTTATATCCACTCATCTAATCCCCAAACCACGATCATCAAGTATTAAGTTTTAACGAGAACCGAGTACTTCGCTTTTTCGAGCACCGAGCAACCAGTAACGAGTTTTACGCTTTCCCGAGCAACAAGATTCTTCGTTCTTCCGAGTAACCAGCAACGAGTAACGAGGTTTTTCGTTTTTCCGAGTAACGAGGTTCTTCGTCCTACATATACCCGTCTTTCCTTAAAGTTTCCAAACCTCCGCCGTCTTCTTTATCCTGCGCTCTTCCCGAACGTTCGGCAATATTGGCAAATTTTCCTGTTTTTAGTTCTTCGATTATTTCATCCACATTACGGGCCTTTGATTCTATGGGAAATGTACAGGGATAACAGCCCAATGAACGATAGCGTTTCCCCTCTCCCTGATCGTAATACAAAGAAACGGTGGGGATATTTTCACGTTTTATATATTCCCAAATATTCAACTCCGTCCAGTCTAATAACGGATGGATCCGTAGATGCGTTCCCGGCGCAAAATCTGTTTTATATTGATTCCAGAATTCCGGCGGTTGGTCACCCACATCCCAAAAATTCTCTGTATCTCTTGGTGAAAAATAACGCTCTTTGGAACGGCTTCCTTCTTCATCAGCCCGGACTCCCACAATAACGCCGGTAAAAGCTTCGGTATTTTTATCCACCTCGTATTCTCCGGCTGCATGATTCATTCGATAGCGTTTCCAACTTCCATCAAGTGTATGTTTCAAAGCATCCGTTTTTAGATACCGGCAACAGGTAATTCTATCCACCTTACCATCGGCATAGGTCTGTTTATCCCGAAGCGCTTTTTCATTCTGCCCGTATATCATGTTTAAATTCCATTTCAGGGCAAGTTTATCACGATATTCAATCATTTCGGGAATTTTAAAATTAGTATCTATATGAATTAAAGGAATTGGCACATGTCCGAAAAAAGCTTTACGGGCCAGCCATAAAAGAACGGTGCTATCCTTTCCAATTGACCACAACATCCCGAGATTTTTAAAACTACTGTATGCTTCCCTTAATATATGTACACTTTTACTTTCTAATTGATCTAAATGATCCATTCTCTTTACATCTCCTGATATTACAGATAACATTAATTTGTATTTATAATTCTCAGCTAAAAATAATTTTAATGATTATTTCCTTTGCTCAATAAATTACAGATTATGTTATTAAAAGTCTTAGAATATATTCTTAATTGAATTAAAATATTTACGATAGCTGAGCTTGTCGAAGCTATCACTTTTTTATTTAATTTTTATTCTCAGGATAAAGCATTCTTTCATCATCCCAATGGAAAGCCTTTTCACAAGCGAAAATCTGGGGTGCTTATCTCAAAACAATCTTATAAAACATTAAACGTTTTTTTATTGGTTGTTCTTATTCGTGCATTCGTGGCCAACTTAGTAGGATTCGTAACTATTTTAGAAAGCATTACTTCAAAAACCGATTTTGAATATTTTCCATGATTAATTCTTTTGCTTGCTCTAAGGAGTTTTTATTCATATCTATAACCATGTCAGCCGTATCGGGCGCTTCATATTCCACGCTAACACCAGGGAAATGTTTAATCTCGCCTCTTTCCGCTTTTTCATAAAGCCCTTTATTATCATATTCCTTAGCTTTTTTAGGAGTCATATCAAGAAATACTTCTATATAATTGTTACATTGTTCTTTTACAAATTCGCGGCTTTCCCGATAAGGAGAAACAAAGGAAGCAATCACAATGACACCTCTTTTTTCAAGCATGGAAGCGAGATGTCCCACGCGCTTAACATGATTATTTACTTCAGCTTTTAAAAACCCTATTTCCGGAAATAATGGCCGTATATCGTGACTATCTAATCGTTGTAAATTTAATTTTTCGCTTTCCAACTGTTCATAAATCATATCAGCAAGGGTTGTTTTCCCCGAACAGGGAATTCCCGCAATCCAAAGAACAAATCCTGGAATCCGCTGTTTGCCATAGTGCGATTTATCCCAGACTCTTTCGTGTAAATAGTATAATACCATTTTGGCAATCATTTCGAGAAGTCCGACACTGATGGCAATACCGAGTTCTCCCGTAAACAGATAAACCAATAACGCGGTAGTAAGCGTAGCCAAAATTCGCCAGGATACAGTTTTTACGATTGCACGTTTTTTACTCTCTTTAAACATCGAATACAATTACGCTATCATATTCATCAAATAGCGTCCATAGTTGTTTTTCATCAAAGGCGCAGCAAGTTTCTTTAATTGATTTTTATCTATCAAACCGGTTCTATAAGCCACTTCTTCCACACAACCGATTTTCAACCCCTGCCTGTCCTCAATAGTCTTAACAAACATTCCCGCATTTACCAAAGATTCATGCGTTCCTGTATCTAACCAGACAAAACCACGTCCCATTTGCAGAACATTTAAGTTTCCTTGCTCTAAATACACCTTATTAATATCGGTTATTTCCAACTCTCCCCTTGGTGAAGGCTTTAAATTAGAAGCTATCTCAACCACCATGTTATCATAAAAATATAGACCCGTAACCGCATAATTTGATTTCGGATTTTCCGGTTTTTCTTCGATACTAACCGCTTGGCTGTTTTCATCAAATTCCACCACACCATACCGTTGCGGATCATTAACATAATACCCGAAAACAGTCGCTCCTTTTTTTTGGCTAACGGCTTTATTAAGCAAGTCTACCAAACCGCTGCCGTAGAAAATATTATCCCCGAGAATCAGTGAAACAGAGTCATCACCGATAAATTCTTTTCCGATAATAAAAGCCTGTGCCAATCCATCCGGTTTAGGCTGTTCCGCATAACTGAATTTCATACCCCATTCAACTCCACTACCTAACAATTTTTCAAACAACGGCAGATCTTGCGGCGTAGATATGATTAAAATCTCATTTATCCCCGCTAACATCAACGCTGTTAATGGATAATAAATCATAGGCTTATCATAGACGGGAAGCAGTTGCTTACTAACAGTTTTAGTAATGGGATACAATCGAGATCCCGATCCGCCTGCTAAAATTATTCCCTTCATTTATCCTCTTTTTCTTGTTGCTCGGTTCTTGGTTGCTCGGCTACTAGGTTCTCGACACTCGGTTCTTGGGGTTTGGTGCTCGGCTACTCGGTTGTTCGGTTACTCGGTTGCTCGGTTGCTCGGTTGCTCGATACTTTCAATAAAGTGAATAATGATGAATTTCAAGGGCAACTTTATTACCTATACATATATTTCTAAATTCTGATAACTATTCATCTAATTCACCAAAAAATAATGTAAATTTTACTTCCAAGCAACGAGTACCGAGCGCCGAGTAACGAGTAACCCAGCAACAAGTTTCTGAGCCAACGAGCAACGAGTGCCAAGTCTCCGAGCAAGGGAAAAAATAGACCACAGATGACGCCCTACTGAGTCGGGCAGGCAGATTGAGCAGATAATCACAGATAAAAATATATAAATTGAAAAAAAACAAAAAACCACAACCAAACACCAAATTAAAGTTCTTCCACTTTTCCGAGAAACGAGTACCGAGCAACAAGTAACTGAGTGACGAGCCTCCGAGTACCAAACAACCGGCCCTCATCCAAGTCCCAAATTTACTTCCCACTTTCTACTTTCTACTTCTTTCCCTTCCGGCCAATCTAAGCACTTTAAAACACCAGGCACCGCTTCCTGATACTTCCATCCACTTTTTGAGCAAGTCATAATGCCTTCCGCATCTGCAGAACCTAATTTTACCCCATGGCGGCTCATCCAACCGATCTGCTTTGCAGGAACACCGGCCATTAGAGCGTAATCTGGAACATTTTTAGTTACCACTGCGCCCGCGGCAATAAACGCAAATCGCCCGATATCATGTCCGCATACTATGGTGGCATTTGCCCCGATTGAAGCGCCATAACCAACCAATGTTTTTTTATAAAATTCACTGCCTTGCTGGGGAAATTCACAACGCGGTTCGATAATATTAGTAAAAACCATAGAGGGGCCGCAAAACACATAGTCTTGGAGTTCAACCCCTTCATAAAGAGAAACATTGTTCTGAATTTTACAATAATTTCCTATGACAACATTATTTCCCACATTTACATTCTGGCCGAAAACACAGTATTCTCCAATTTTCGTCCCTCCCTGGATATGGGAAAAATGCCATACTTTCGTTCCCTTGCCAATCTCTACACCTTCGTCAACATACGACGACTCATGTACAAAATATTCTTTTGAAATCATATAAAACTACCTTTATGTCTGTATTTAGGTCAACATCCACCTAAACATACTTCATAAATTTTTATTTGTTAATCGATATTCTTAATTCTTTTTTTCTAAATTTCTATATTCCTTCGGCCCTCTCTATGCAAAAAAAACGCTATTTTATCTCACAATCAGCGGATGAACTTTATCGCTCTTAGCCTTTACAGCATCCAGATGACGGATATTATAGGCTAATTCCACTGACGGACGCACATCTTCAAGGCGGTACCCCTTCCCGTTTAATATATCTTCATAAACAACCGTATGGAGATCGGTAAACCCTCCCGAAAACTCCACTTCGTTTCCATCCACTAAAATACTCCTAAATGTTGATTTCCCCTCTTTAACAGCCTGTTCAGGTAAATCATTTTTATCAAGAGATAAAAACCAACGGATACGCGCCTTCTCCAGCTCTAAATATCCGCCCACTTTTTTCTCATCTTTATAGTAGACTTCAACAGATTCAACTTTTCCGAATATCCAAATGAGCATATCAAAAAAATGTATTCCAATATTAGTTGCCACACCCCCGGATTTTTCGAGAAACCCTTTCCACGAATAAAAATACCATTTTCCTCTTGATGTAATATATGTCAGGTCGATCTTATGTTTTTCATTTCTTTGTTCTTTATCTACCCTATTCTTCAATTCGATTATAGTTGGATGAAGACGTAACTGAAGAATATTATAGATATTCCCAGGCGATTCTCCTTCAATCTCATACAGAGCGTCGATATTCCATGGGTTTAACACTAATGGTTTTTCACAAATTGCATGGGCGCCGACCCTCAACGCATAACGGATATGGGCATCATGGAAATAATTCGGAGAGCAAATGCTCACATAATGTATCCGTTTATCCTCTCCCTCTCTTCGTAGTTTTTCCGTATGGCGATCAAACCGTTCGAATTCCGTAAAAAAATCCACATTCATAAAATAACGGTCCAGTATTCCTACCGAATCGCTTGGATCAACGGCCGTTATCAGCTCGTTACCGGTATCTTTTATTGCAATCATATGCCGGGGTGCAATATATCCGGCCGCACCGACCAGTGCAAAATTCTTTTTTTTCATATTTTTAAATTACCCCTATATACAGCTCCGCCCTGTCAATTACATTTTATACTTTAAAATGCAGCTCGAAAGATTGGTAATAATGATATAAAACGAATACTATTATAAATTTATTTCTATGTTTTTTAACGAACTAAGTAATTTATCAAAAGTGGGATAATATAGCAATTTAATATAATTGAGAATTGTGATTTAGTGCAATTTCCTGTAATATTTTCCGAAAATATCATTATTTGAATCAATAGCCAACTTTAAGAAATATAAACTACATTTATTACGTAATTTACATAAGACTAAAATATGAATGACCAGTTAAAAGTATTCCGGGCTTGTCAAAGGCATCTCTGTGGGAAAACCCTTATAATATTCTTTATACCTAACCTGGACAAGCCAGAACCAACAAAGTAAATTTCATCGCTGAACTTGGATTCAAGACATTATAGTTTGTCATTCTCGAACGCTTCTATCGGGAATCTAAATTTCATCATTTAGATTCCTGCTTAAAACATGCAGGAATTACCTACTTTGAGTTTTTAAATGAAAAAAATATAAATTCAATTCCTGCCAAAAAATACACGAATATTAGTAATAAGATACTAAAATGGTATATTATTTTCGTTTTTTTATTATATTGGAAAACAAACAGCTGTCATATGGAGTTATAGAATTTACTGGTTATCTAGTTTACCTCTTTTTGATGATTATTAGAACCTGATTTCCAACACAAATAAAAAAAGCCTGCAATCAATAATAATCACAGGCTTACAGGGGGTATATCGTGAGCCAGGGCGGGTTCGAACCGTCGACAAACGGCTTAAAAGGCCGCTGCTCTACCAACTGAGCTACTGGCCCTGTTTTTATTACAAGTTTTTAATTTAATATTATTATTAATATGTGTCAATTTAAAATTACTATGAAATATCAATATCATTTAAATTTATATCAAATAGTATTGCCTCTAAAACACCTCCTGATAAAAGTGTGTATTCATCAGGGATTATTTTTCCGTCATATTTAGATTCTTTTAAAGAATTTATTTCAGCAATATTCGTTTCTTTTGTTACAATCGTTCCACTATTTATAAGACCTGTCACTTTACCCTCAAAAAGTGACACGATTGATCTATTTCCAATTTTTCCAATTTCTTCTTTTAATCTTATTGAGCTATTAAGTTCTTTTTGTGAGATAAAGATACCTTCAATTGGAGCTTTAATATAATTTAATGTAGTGTTAATTTTATAATCATGCTTACTTAATATTTCGAATTCTTCTTTTAAAAAAGGATAGATAACCAATCCGCTTTGATCAATGATATAAGTTGCATTACTTATTTCCATCTCATGGAAGGTTATGATCTTTACATCTTCATCCACTACATCATAATCATTAATCATACCCATTAAATCCGGATCTGCAATCACTAAATAGTGTGTTTTAATACGCGATAATGAAGATAATTCACTTTCTGTAACCAATGGTATTTCATTATTATTAAGTATAAATGGCAAGAATGATTTTTCGAAGTTTTCAATGCTAATATCTTCACGCTGTAATAAATCAGAACTTATTCTGGCTTGAACACCATTAATATTTTTTATTCCCGAGTAAATTACGCCAGAGAAATTACGTGTGTAGTGAACGTTCTGATGATTTTCGGCTTCGATAAGAATTACCTTGAAGCCGCTGCGAAACATACGAAGCGCACAAGCTGTGCCGAGATCACCAGCGCCAAGAATTACAACCACCGGTAAAGCCATCAGATATCCTTTAATTGATACGTATATATATCACCATACAGAACTTTTACTTTTCCCTTCTCTGCAATACTTCTGGCAATAGGTAAAACCATGTTTTCATCAAATAAGTCTTTTATGTTATCAATAAAACAATATTTTTTGAATTTCGATTTATTTCTCCTGAAAGTGGACCATTTTAATTCGATACCTTTAGTAAAAACCTTAAAGATGTATTCTGTATGGGTTACATATTTTTCAGTTTTTTTATCCAAACTCATACTGTTAACTATATGCTTAATATCATGAAAATCTATTCTGCATATATTCAGAGAATTTTGTAATACTTCATCATATAATTTTATTTTATTTTCCGGCTCACCCAATCTTATAAACAGGCATATATCATCTCCAATAGATTGTTGCAATTCCAACAATTCAGATGCAGAGTAGGGAATTAATTCCGAACCATTCAGGCTTTTACATAGATATATAAAACCCTGCTTTTTTTTCAATTTTTTCTTTACCTGTTTAACATCTTTAACTGCAACAACCTCTTTTTCATTAAGAATTTCAAATGGCATGGCGAATGTAACGATGACTAAAGGAAAATAGACAACCGCTTCAGCAGCGAGTTGATTAATTAGTTCAACCCTCTCCGATTTCCCATAGATGGTGATTCTGTTTATTGATTCATCAAGAAATTTACTGTAAAATAATTTTCCCATTTTTAACCTATTTTTTTTGTGGCATTATTGGAAGTTCGAAAATTTTTAATTTATCATCAAGTGTAAATATTATATCAATCTTTTTCTTTTTTAGGGTTGCGGAAATAAAGGAATAACGTAAATCCAACCCGCTCGTTTTATCTTTAAGAAATGAGTTTAAGGCGATTCTTCTTTCTCTTCGTGATATCCAATCCATTCGTAATTTAACATTTATAATGCTTTCATTTATAATTTCGTTAAATTTTTTCGCCTTTTCAATTCCGAATTCCATCTTAATATAATTAATTGTTTCATCAATTATCACGTTATTGGTCACAATAGTTATTTTATTTCCGAGTAAATAGTTAAAATAGTTAACGACTTCTTTATGATAATCATTATTTTTATCAATAATCGTCACCCATGCTGTTGTATCAACAAAAACGGACATACTTTTCATTTACATTACTCGCTCTTATTTATTTCTAATAATTTGGTTAAAGGATTTTTCGTAATATTTAAGCCTAAATACTTTGATCGTATCTTCTTGATTTGTATTTCCACATAATCACCCGGTTCAAGCTTTAATCCATTTATTATTTCTTGAGGGATATCTATTTTTTTTTCTTTAGAAACTTCATTAATGAATGTACCTTTTGGCATATCTATCCTTTCAAATACCACTTTTTAAACTCTTCTGTGTCAAAAATACCATTCTCACATATTACTTTATCAATAAGTAAAAGTGGAATTCGCTCAAAATAAAAATTATCAACCAAAATATCGTTATTCTGGTTATCATATATTTCCACAGCATCCCTTTTTCTGAATTTGACAGCACGGTCTTGTTCAAATAATATTTTTGCTGTTTCACTAATAAGATATACAGGAATGTTAAAATATTTTGCTGTCAAACAAAGCGGAAGTGTCCCGGATTTATTTATTATTTCATTTTCAAGAATTCTGTCAGCACTGATTAACACAAAATTTACATTATCCATAAAAAGACCCATCTCAAAATCAGCAGCTAATCTAACCTTTACATCAAATTTAGATAGATATTCGGCAAGTACTACTCCCTCTCCAGGAGGATCGCTTTTCAAACACGTAACTTCCAGATGCTTATTTTGAGCAATTGCCTCGTCAAATGACCTGCGAACTAAAGTGCTGTTGCTAATTGTCATGACTTTTGGCATATGAGCAAGTATTTTTGAGACATTTAGACTTATATTCTTTACACTTTCCTTAATTTCATCTTCAATACTTTTTAGTTTATGGGTGAGCTCTATGATAATACTCTTGGGCTCTATTTCCTGAGCCAATAATCGTTTAAAATGAGCGGTAAATAAAAACCCATATTTTCTTAAGGAGGCCATATTTGGTTGGCTTCTCACGATGCTCTTAACACATTCAGATATATTTTCGTAAAGCTTTTCAACATCGGTTGTTTTTATATCCTGAGCAACTTTAAGTTCATCATTAAGCTGCTCAACCATTTTCTGCAATAGGATCATTGAGCCTGAGTAATTATCATTAATGATATCATCTATTTTCATTGATGTACTCGCTAATTCATTTTAAATACAGTTGAAAACCTTTCTAAACTAAAGAAAGAGAAATTTACTTAAAATTTGTTAATAAAATAGTCATGAATCGTTAAGTCGTTCGTTAATTCAGGATGAAATGTTGCTACTAAAATATTTTTGGCGGCAGCCATCACCACGTCCCCATTATAATCAGCCAATTTACAGACACCTGTACCTAATGCTATTATTTTCGGAGCCCGAATAAAAACGCCTTGAAAATCAATTTTTTCATTTTTAATTTCTAAAGTTACCGTATCAACAAATGAATCAATTTGTCGTCCGTATGCATTTCTTTGAACGGTTATGTCTATTAACTTTAACGGCTGCAGTTCATAATCAAGTACATTAGACGCCAGAATTATTAAACCGGCGCAAGTTCCCATTACTGCTCTGTCTTTAGAAAAATCCAGCAAGGGTTCCCTCATTTTTAGTTTATCAAGCAGCTTTAAAAAAGTCGTTGATTCCCCTCCCGGAACAATTAATTTACAACATTTGTTCAATGTTTCCGGATTTTTTACCAAAACAGCATCGTGGCCAAGCTTTTCAACCGCTATTTTATGTTTCTCAAAATCACCTTGAAGAGCAAATATTCCTATCGGTTCCGGCAATTACCAACCCCTGTTTTGCATTAGTTCGTTCTCAGGGATTGATTTAATTTCCAGACCTTCCATTGCTTCTCCAAGGCCTTCACTGGCTTTAGCCACGGCATCCGGATCATCGTAGTGTGTCGTAGCCATTACAATTGCTTTCGCCCGTATTTCCGGATCTTCCGATTTGAAAATTCCTGATCCGACAAAAACAGTTTCGGCACCTAACTGCATCATTAAAGAGGCATCGGCCGGTGTTGCAATACCGCCGGCAGCAAAATTTGGTACAGGCAGTTTCCCATTCTCCTTAACATACTTAACCAATTCCAATGACGCGCCGAGTTCTTTGGCAAATGTGGTAAGTTCATCATTACCCATTGTCTGGATTTTGCGAATATCAGATTGGACCATCCTCATATGCCGAACAGCTTCAACAATATTCCCGGAACCTGCTTCACCTTTTGTGCGTATCATTGCGGCGCCTTCGGATATGCGTCTAAGCGCTTCTCCAAGATTCCTGCATCCACATACAAAAGGAACTTTAAAATCGTATTTCCATATATGATTGGTTTCATCAGCAGGGGTAAGTACTTCACTCTCATCAACAAAATCAACCCCGATGGCTTGCAGAACCTGAGCTTCTGCAAAATGGCCGATTCTACACTTTGCCATAACCGGAATCGAAACTTTTTTCTGAATTTCTAATATCATTTGGGGGTTAGACATTCTGGCAACACCGCCATCTGAACGAATATCTGCCGGAATACGTTCAAGAGCCATCACGGCAACCGCACCGGCGTCTTCCGCAATTTTAGCCTGATCAGCATTCGTAACGTCCATTATTACACCACCCTTCAGCATTTCTGCTAACCCTATTTTTAATGTAAATTCTTTGTTTATCATCACATTCTCCCGCAAATTTTTTTATAAATAATATTTATATTTCTTCATAAGTGTGTTAATTTATCTATACTACAATCTATTGTCAAGTTTGAATATTGAGTTTGAAATAAAACCTTAGTGAAGCCTTCAAGCGCAACGCGGCAATTATGATCTGGCTGGGCGGTGGGAAACAATTCTAAATTTCGATTTGTAAAATATTTACGATTGAACTCAGTAGTTTTGTCTCAAAAAAAATTCACTTGAGTGGTTTTATAATAGTGTTATTTTTCTTTTCGGTTCATATATTGCTCCGGCAATCTATGCTGGTGAGCAAAAGTAGCTATTACAATACGATCAACATAAACTTTATAAATGAGTATATATGGGAATCTCTTTAAAATATATTTTCTTTGATTATTTTTTATTTTGGCCCAAGCTAAAGGAAAGGAGAGAATTAAATGTTTAGCTTCTTCTAATTCATGAAGAATCTCGTCTCCTAAACGAGGTGTTATTTCATCGTAATAGTGGATGGCATCTTGTAATTCTTTTTGAGCTAATTGAGAGAAATATATTTTCATTTTCGTTTAATTTTTTTTATAACAGTTTCAAAAGGAATTGTTTTTAATTCGCCTTTTTCATATGCAGAAAATCTAACTGTCGCTTCCTTTAACCATGCTTTTTCAATATCGGGGTCAGGCTTATCTAAGCTTGATAGAATTGCTTCTACCAGATGAATTTTCTCAATGGATTTGAGTTTTAAAGATTTTTTTTCTATTTCTTTTACAGTCATTATATCCTCCTATAGAGAAAAAATAATATATTTGGATAATTTTAATTAACTTTTTCTAATAAAAATATATTATATAGCTCCTGATAACAATTGATTTTACATGGATTTTTATTACCTGTTAACAATTACTATAATAACCCGAATCCCATTATTCCGCCACTAAATTACATTTAAAATCAGTTATCTAAAGTATCCTTGTGAACAACTATTTTACTGGGCACAACAAAAGAATCTTTATAGCCGTTTTCCCGCATAAAATCGCGTAAAACATTGGCATCATCCCGGTCTAACGCATCTCCTACGCGGACTTTATATAGTGGTGTTTCATAAATAAGGTAGGCTTTTAAATTATTATCTGTAAATTTCAATGATACTTCCTGCTGCACAAGCGTTGCTTTTTCAAGGCTGCTCGTTGCTGAAATTTGAATCCTAAATCCATTCCGTTTCTGCATCTCGACAGTTTGGTCCGTATTTTCTATTATTCCATCTTTCCCCGATTCGTCAACAACAACGAACGATTCATCGTGAGGTGTTATTGTAATGTCGTCATCATTTAAGGTTAAGGGATCAAAAGATTCATCATATGGAGATTCGATATATCCCGTATCCGTTGGCTTCAATTCTTTTTTTGTAGAGGCACAACCAATAATAAGAACCAGACTTAATAATTGTAATAATAGTTTAATTTTCATTTAAATGATCTCTAATTTTTTATCTTCAACCCAACCGCTTTTACCGTCAGCAAGTTTAATTTCATACCAATTATTATTTTTTCTCTCAATTTTTATTTTAGTACCTTCATGAATAACAAATACCTCTGTGCCATGCACATTAGGTTCGGCATAGACCGTCACCGAGGTTATGGTAATAACACCAAATTTCTCCGTTTCTGCAAAATAAACTTTTTGCATGAAAATAAAAAGAGAAAAAACAAAAATAGTTAAAATTATTTTATGAAATGATTCAATATAGTTCATTTTATAGTTTTTTCTTAAAAATAAACGCACTAAT
>JAUVIB010000138.1 GCA_030592985.1 Calditrichaceae bacterium
GACTGAGTAGGGAGCAGGCTTAAAAAAGGGGGCAAGGGGGATGTCTCTTTTAAATCCAAGAAATTTATTTATTACTTGCTGAGCTAAAGACATAATCAAAAACACAATTTAGATTCCAGCTTAAGCTTGTACTTGTATGTTTAAAGCAAGTAACATGCTGCCATGCCATAGGCAGGAAGAAATTTGAATGACAAGTGTTAGGAACCAAATTATCGACAACCATGCTCATAACAGGCCATTAAAAGCATAACGATAGAAAGATTAATCACTTAAATAGGTGATAAAAAATTCTTTTATTAATGCTTGTAAGGTTTTTAAAGCTCTCTCGTCTAATGGGTTGAAATTAATATTGCATAACAAGGGGGGAGATATGCTGACATTTTTATACTTTCCATAAATAATTCATCAAACAATCAAAATCAAATTAAACAAATTATTAAAAAAATTGGAGTATATCATGAAAACGATTTATACATTTATTATTGTAGCTGTATCTTTTATAAATAGTCTTTTTGCTCAGGTAACGGTGACCAATATCACGGATTACAAATTGGCTGAGCAGATGTTGCTTGCCAATGAAATTAATGAAAGCGGTGAACCATTCGCCGAAGCGTTAGGATATGATCTGGATGAACTTGATCCTACCTTATCAAATCAACCCGATTCAATCTCTTACACGCTGGGATTGGAGAATTATGAATACTCAAGATATCAATTGGGAACAGTTATTTCACGATCCGGTATAGGTCTTCATATGATGTGGGCGCCGGTTGTTAAAGAAATGGCGGCAATGATGCCGGATGATTTTGACGGATCCATGACCGGATCTCCCAATGGTTACAAAGAAGATGATATGTTGATGAAGACAATTATGCACTTTTCAATGCTCTCAAAGCAAATGCCTCCGGGAAATCCCTGGCCGCAATTTGCTGATTTTATTGGCGGAGATCCGCATTTGCCGCAAGCAATTGATTCTGAAAATTTTCAATGGAAAGATTTTTCTACTTTACGCTGGGATCGAAGTAAAATGGACAAAACATTAAATCCTGCCGCTATGGGGCAATCACTAATGAAACAATATTTATGGGCACAGGATATGTTAAGCGCCTTTCATGACTCGTTGGATAATGGGATTGAGGCTGATGGGATAATTACTCCTGATTCTGCTGAGAGTCCCAAATTTGACCCAAATAATAATGTTTATTTTGGTGGAGATGCCTTAGACGGGTTTATTGGTCAGGTATTAACGGCTGAAGCAATAAACAAGGTTAAATTTACGATTATGAATCTGGCTTATGACGGTTCATCTTTGGGTATGGTTGATCCTGCCACGTACAATCCAAGTGAAGGCATTAAATATTTTCCTCATAAAATTAGTGTTACTGAAGTTCCGGTTATGGATGGCCTGCCGCCCGAAGCGGGAGAATTAACGGTTACAGACGCTCATAGTAATTTGTTTGATCAATTTTCATTTCTTTGGGGAACACTCCATTTTAAGAATATGATGGATCCGAATAACACATCTACTTCTGCTCACTTTGCCTACAAATCAGTTTTTGATGGTGACCCTTTCCCGGCAGATATGTCTCAAACCGGTATGCCCGGACCTTTTGATTTGATGAAAGGTACGAGTAAAGTGATTTTTCTTAACTTGAAGGCTATGCATTATAACGATACTCTTGGAACTTATGTTGATGAAGCAATCATAAATGGTGGTGATTTGGAACAAGGGACCATCATTTCAACGCTAAATGCGGGTTATATCCTGGTTGGATTAAATACATTAATTGAAGAATTCCAGGGGACGGGAATAGATGAAATGGCTAAGATGACCTTGATTGCGCAAGCTGATTTTTTAATCGCCAATTTAATGGACAGTGACGGTACCTTTTTTACTGCATATACAATTGGTGATGATGGTGGAGATAAAATTAATGGAAATTCTAAGAATGTCCTTTCACAGGCAGCCGCCATCAGAGGACTTTATTCAGCTTATGAAGCTACGTCAGATAATAAATATCTTGAAGCCGCAGATAATGCTTATATGCAGTTAATTAGTCAGTATTATGTTGCTTCAATGCATGCTTTTCGAACAGAGATTGGTAATCCGACTGCAACTTATACACCCCTTAACTTCGCGGTTATTTCCGGGGCTTTACGAGAGGCCAATTTGGTTGGCGGTCATGATGATTCACCGGCTATTTTTACACGGTTCTTTAAGAAAGTAGCCAATGCCATGCAGCTTTCGGAAGGACAAGGAACGGGAGAAAGCGGTAGTGATTCTGATGGGGACGGCATCCCTTATATCCCGGAGCAACCGGATAATTTACCACCGGTTTTTGCAGCAGAAGCGACAATGGATTTAAATATTACAGCTATTGAAGATGATAGCCGTAATATTCTTGGCCGGTTTAGTTTAATGCAGAATTACCCGAATCCTTTTAATCCTACGACGCAAATAGACTTCGCCATAGAAAAAAGCGGGTTCTATGAATTGAGTATATTTGATATAACCGGAAAATTGGTTAAAACTCTGGTAGCGGGAGAATTGGAGACTAATAATTATTCTATTACCATCAATGGTGAAGGCATTGCCAGTGGAATATATTATTACAAACTACAGGGTATGGGATTTAATGCTGTCAAAAAACTTGTATTATTAAAATAGTATAGGTTCGTAAATAGCGCTGTAATAAAAGCCCTTCCAGGTACAAGGCAGGGCTTTTATTGTAACTTGCACATTTAAAAGATTTTGTTTATTTCTTCATAGAAAATATTTAATTCTACGTTTTAAATAACTACCGTAATTTTCAGTAATTTTGTATATTATCCTATTAAAAACTATATTGTTTAACCTAAATTAAGCGATTGCTCATTGATTCTATAGAAAATTTAGTGATAAATAAGCGTCTTAGCCACCTTAAAGTTTTCCATTTCATCAAATTGGTTTTAATAATTTGTTGTAATCACAATATTTACAACAAGAATCACTCAATTAAGGTTTAATAAGTATGTTAATTTTTATAGAGGGCATTTAGATGTTATTCAGGTTTATTTTTATTGTAATATTATCTTTTTTATTTCTCAGCTGTACCTCCGAAACTCCGAAACAACCAAATATTGTATTCTTTTTGGTGGATGATATGGGTTGGAAAGATATATCTTGTTACGGCAGTTCCTATTATGAAACACCGAATATTGATCATCTTGCAGCAGATGGTATGAAATTTACTCAGGCTTATGCAGCTAGTCCTGTATGTTCTCCCACACGTGCCAGTATAATGAGCGGGAAAAGTCCTGCCCGGCTTCATTTAACCAATTGGATTGGCGGAGCTCAAAAGGGGAAGTTGCTGCCTGCTGATTATATTCATCATCTTCCCCTCCAGGAAACAACCATTGCAGAGGCATTGAAAGAGGATGGTTATAACACCGGGTTTTTTGGTAAATGGCATCTTGGTGATTCACTCTATTATCCCGAAAAGCAGGGGTTTGATATAAATATAGGCGGACACGATAAAGGATACCCGGCATCTTATTTCTATCCCTATAAGAGTAAAAGATCACCGTCTTTTGATGTACCCGGATTAGAAGGCGGAAAGGACGGTGAATATCTTAGCGATCGTTTAACAGATGAGGCTCTGCGCTTTATTGACCAGCAAAAACAGACTCCATTCTTTCTGTTTCTGTCGCATTATGCCGTACATACGCCCATTCAGGCCAAGGTAAGTGATATCGATTATTTTAAGGAAAGAATAAAATAACAGATCAGGGGCAGGCAGTAGAATTTATAGAAGAGCGGGAATCATTTACTAAAATGATTCAGGATGATCCTGTATATGCGGCAATGATTAAAAGTGTTGATGAAAGTTTGGGTCGTATAATGGATAAGTTACTTGAGATGGGAATATCGGAGAATACCATTATTATTTTTATGTCGGATAATGGAGGATTGAGTACGGTAAAGGAAAAAAAATGGTCACCAACGTCAAATGAACCATTACGAGCCGGTAAAGGCTGGCATTATGAAGGGGGCATTCGGGAGCCGATGATCATCAAATGGCCGGGTAAAGTAAAGGCTGGTACGGTATCTGATGAACAGGTTATCAGTATGGATTTCTATCCAACAATTTTAAAAATGTGCGGACTACCGTTGAAACCAAAACAGCATAAAGATGGATTAAGCCTGGTTCCTATGCTATTGCAGCAGAAAAAACATTTAAACAGAGATGCACTCTATTGGCATTTTCCTCATTATCACGGTTCGGGGAATACACCCTCTTCAGCCATTCGTTTTGGCGATTATAAACTAATCGAATATTTTGAAAATTCTACTTTAGAACTCTATAATTTAAAAAATGATTTAAGCGAAAAAGAAAATCTGGTAGAGAAAATGCCGGAAAAGACAAAGGAACTGCATCTGAAACTTATCAGCTGGCGAGACGCACTAAATGCCCGATTACCAAAAGGAGTAAATCCTGATTATAAAAAATAGCCATGCAATTTGATCAAAGTAGTATTAACTGATAAACTATCGTTTTAACCGCTCCCAAGGGTATAAGCCGTTAGGGTAAAAACATTTCTATTTAGAGAATGATATTATACCAAGTTATTACTTGGAGTTTGATTATTCAGTGTTGACGTGGATATTTATCAAGTTGTCAAGTCCTGAAATAATCAATATCCAACACCGAATGTCCAATAATCAAGGGAAAAACCATACAAATTACTTTAACCTGACAGCTTTGTTTTAAAGTGTTCCCTTGATTTGTCCCTTTAGGAGAGAAGTTCCCATACAATAAAATAGAGGAATTGTAGAGGTGGAGATAGATATTTTAGTGAATCACATTATTTTACATAGAAAAATTGAAACACCTTAATATTGGAATATTTTAAATGAGCTATAAAAAAATTCTTTATAGATTGTATAATATCTTGTTCCTGTTAATCTTTTCCTGTACCCCAACGAAGACAAGCACTCTTCCCGCACCATTGATGAAGGCTCATGCCCATAATGATTATCGCCATCCGCACCCTCTATTCGATGCTTTAGCTTATGGTTATGTAAGTGTTGAAGCGGACATTCACCATGTTGATGGAAAACTCTTTGTTGCCCATGATACGGAAGATATTACGAATGAACGAACATTACAGGCGTTATACCTGGACCCGCTTAGGAAGATTGTAAAAGAAAACAGGGGAAAAGTATATGAGGGAGATATATCGTTTATCCTTTTAATTGATATTAAAAGTAATGCCGATACCACCTATCGAGTTTTACGGGAAGTGCTAAAAAAGTATAAGGACATGTTAACATATTATAACCGGGGAGAGTGTAAAAAAGGTGCTGTCACTATTATTGTTTCCGGTAACAGGCCCTCAGAATTAATGAAAAATGAAATTTTTCGGTTAGCTGCTTATGATGGCAGACCCGAAGACCTTGAATCCCAAATACCAAACCGATTAATTCCCCTAATAAGCGCCAATTGGACCGATTATTTTAAATGGAATGGGGAAGGTCCGATTCCGATTGATGAGAAAAAATATCTTAATCAGTTTGTAAATAAAGCACATCAGCAGGGGAGACAGGTACGTTTCTGGGCCACGGACGTTGCCTCGCCTTTACAACAGAACTTTTGGAAGACGCTGTTAGAAAACGAAGTAGATTTTATCGGAACAGATAAACTAAAAATATTGAAAGATTTTTTGTTAAAAAACAAGTAACGGCATCAACGCTAAGCCGCACCGCTTTTTGCTGTCGGCTTTAGAGTATAGTTGGGACATAACTGTTGGTATAGGAACTCCGGTGCAAAATCCGCTCCATTTGGCCAAACAATCGTTCTAATATCTTCATCTAATGAAAATTGCGCAAATAAGGTCTTTGTTTTTTAGTGGCTTAAACACTTCACCCCACAGTTCCTTTTTAAGGTCGACTTCACCTTCCACACCATCATAAAATCTTAGCCGGATACGGTATTCACCTTGATACTTAGCCTCCTGTAATTTTGGCAACATGACACTACTCCAAAGGTTCGATTCTCTTTAATAATTTTCTGTCCTTATCCTATGATCTTGGAGCTAAGGAACCATTCAGATATTTATGCACAAGACTGGAAATAAGCGTTTGATATGGTATCCCTTCTTCAATAGCTTTTATCTGAATTTGATGATAATCCTTTTGGGTAAGACGAAGATTTATACGTTTGTCTTTTTTTAAGGTGTTTCGGGCAGATGCTATTGCCTTTTCTTTTTCCAGATCAATATTTTTAACAGGCTGCCACTCGTCACGTTCGATTGATTCCATCAGGTCTTTTTCTTCCTGATCAATTGGCATAAATGCTTTTTTACTTAATTTTTTCATCATTTCCCCTTTAAACCGTATCGTTTTGTGTATTTACGACTTGGAAAGACAGTGTTGAGAAATATCTCTTTATCATTTTCCACAAAAGGTCACATGTATTTGTTGTTAATCGTCAGATACTAATTGAATAAATCACTAAGAATAGCGTTGGAAATATTGGATTAATATAGTAAATCAGAGCGCCCTAATAAAGCTCACCAGCCAGCAACATAGAAAGCTACCATTTCCCGGTTTTTGCAAAATCTCCCTTAACTTTATGCTCTTCAGGAACAACCCATATATTATTTTCAATTTCCAGTTTTACATCATCAAGATAAACGGCTCTACCGCTACCGCCCGCCCGGAAATCAGTAACAATATCCACATGCTGAGAGGATTTATTCATAATACCCTGATTGAGGAAATTGTCTGTTTCAACTTTCCCTTTTTCAGAGGCGGGGTCTTTGGTATAGCACTCCGGATAGCTGGCGCCAATGGCAATATGTAGTGTTCCGCCTACTTTTTCCACAAATAGAGGATGCTTTAATACTTTTTCAATGCCGTTATTCATTCCCAGCGCAACTTCACCAAGCCTGTGTGATCCTTTATCTGTTTCAATAATTTTTTGCAGTGTTTCAAATCCTTTATCTGCCGAATATTTAATAATGACGCCCTTTTCAAATTTTAAATAGATTCCTTCAATAGTAGTTCCACTGTAAGAGACCGGAAGGTCTACAAAAATTTCACCTTGCACACTGGGAACATTGGGGCTGGTAAAAACTTCACCATCGGGGAAATTACGTTTTCCAGTGCATTTGATTATATTACGCTCGTCGATATTCATGGTCAATATCAGCATTTTTCCGGTGTGGGGATGTTGTGTCTCTATTCGTATCTGTTTACTTTTACCCATCAGGCGATAAATATTTTCTTCTACTTCATCTAATAAACGCGGATCGACCATTGATGCATTTATGATGACTTTTGTATATTCTTCAAGCGACATTCCTTCCATTTCGGCAAATCCCTGAGTAGGAAAGAGGGTAAGTACCCAGGGTTTCAGCAGGCGAATATTCTTAGCCGGTTCATCCACGCGCATTATAGCCTGAGCCGTTTCTTCGGGAAGATCATTATACAAATTCGGATTTTCAGCGCCGAGGATTTCAATGTATTTGGTCATAGCTTTATAACGCTCCGTATGCCAATCGGGAATGCGTTCAATCTGTTTAATTGTACCATGCTTGGCCATGGAAGCGCTCCAAACTTTACCGCGGTCATTATCCGGTGGAACGATATTCATGTCGGCAATTCCTCCGGCTGCAAAAATTTTATCCTGAATTACAGACATCAGCGGCCAGGTTATATGTTCTCCTTTGATCATTACA
>JAUVIB010000115.1 GCA_030592985.1 Calditrichaceae bacterium
GAGATTACGAACTGTTCCTTCCATTTTAAATATTTTCCCATTTTCTGAAAAAATCATTTAATTATCTACGGCCTATCTTAATCCAAATTTCGACCGGATGATTATCCCATTCGACCCATTCGTCGATTTCAACACATTAATAACAACCATAGAACAAGTGCTAACATATTGTTTATTATTGTGATATAACTTTATTTCAATAATTGGCACACTGTTTGTAATAACATAGGCAAACACAATTAACTCAATTCATTAATTTATTCAAGGAGATGTATCATGACACGTTTATCTAAACTCACGCTCAACCTGACCTTAGCTTTAGCTTTGGTTGCTTTCTTTTCAAATAATTCCTTTGCACAGGATACAGGCGATGACGCTACTACACACGGCGCCGGTTTTGTAGATGCCGATGGAGACGGCTACAATGATAACGCCCCCGATGCAGATGGCGACGGTATTCCTAACGGAATGGATGAAGATTATACGGGTTCAAAAAACCGTAATCGCACCGGAACCAAAGGCTTTGTAGACGGAGATGGTGACGGCATCAATGACAATGCAATGGATGCTGACGGTGATGGTATCCCTAATGGGCAGGATCCTGATTTTGTACGCCCACAAGACGGCAGCGGCAATAAACATAAAAATAGCAATAAAAATAGCAACAAGAATAGCATGAAAGGTTCCGGTAACGGCAGCGGAATGGGTAGTGGAGATTGTGACGGAACAGGACCTAAAGGCAACAGAAAACAAGGTGGACGTAAATAACAAATTCGCTAAATAAATGAAAACAGGGCTATCCCCTCCTCTGTTTTCATGCGTAAAAAAGCCACTTTTTTAAGGTGGCTTTTTTTTATCTATTTCGAACAGTTTGTAATACCATAGTATGCTTACTCAGTAATTTTAACTCTTATAATAAGCTTTTTTGCTAAAAATGAAAGTATTTTTAGAATTTTTTGTATTAGTGTATAAATTAAAGTAGTAAACCAAATTGAAACAAAAAAATGTATTATGTTTAAATTTATATGGAGACGATAATGACAAAATCACAAAACAAAAAGATGAACTGGCGTTCATTTACCAGTTTATATATTGTTTTTTCAGGATTTTTTATACTAATATCGGGTATCATTTTATACATTGCACCATCAGGCCGTGTAGCAAAATGGACATACTTAACAATTTTAGGACTTGAGAAAGATGAATGGCAAGCTCTTCATATCATTTTTACTTTTCTTATTATCATTGCAAGCGGTTTTCACCTTTATTACAATTGGAAACCATTTATTTCATATCTGCATACTAAAACAAAAGAGAAATTTACTTTAAAAAAAGAGTTAGTCTTATCTGTTTTAGTAACAATACTTGTATTTTTTCTGGTTCTCGGTAATGTACCACCATTTAGTAATGTTTTAGATTTGGGAGAATATTTTACTGAAAGCTGGGAAAATGACTCCACTGAGCCGCCGGTATCTCATGCTGAATCCATGAGTTTCGCCGAATTATCCGTAACAATCAATATACCGGTGGAAGAAATGTTAAAAAACCTAAAACAAAATCAGGTAATCGCTACTGAGAATGAAATAATAAAAGATGTAGCTGATAATAATAGCTTAACACCGCTTGAAATTTTTAAAAAAATGAACACGGTTAAAAAAACGAGTAGTTCTTCCTCTTATTACGGATCTGGACTTGGGAAAAAATCGTTACTCGAAGTCTGCAAACAACTAAATATCGATATAGATATAGCTTTGCAGAGGCTTGCGATCACCGGCATAAAAGCTAATAGTGAAATGATATTAAAAGATATCGCTAAAAAAAATGATAAAAACCCCATTGACATAATAGAAATTATTAATAAGAAACAATAAACTTTGATTATTTCTTAAACTTTTGTATTTTTAGATCTTTATTGAAACTTTCTGTTTGTGATTAACAAATTTTAAGTGTTTCTCCGGTTTCAAATAAATCCAAACCATTATTATGCCAATTTTGAATGAACTTTTTTTTTGTACTAAACAATTTTTCGATTCATAATCGGTCACACAAGTATGATATGTGATCGGTTTTATTTTTTACAACTTAAAATGTGACAGGATATATGTAAATGGCGGGGAAATCTACTACATTTTATTCTACCTTAGGATTAATTTTCTCCTTAATTATTATACATTCTCTTTTTGCCCAACATAGTAAACCGGATACAATTTACGCCTTGCAAACAAGTGAAAAGATCAGGGTAGACGGTCATTTAAATGAAGCGGTTTGGCAACAAGCTGTACCCATAAGTAATTTCACCCAACGAGAACTGCAGGAAGGCCTGCCGGCAACAGAAACCACAAAAGTTGCTATTATATATGATAAAAAAATTCTCTATATCGGTATATGGTGCTACGATAAGGAACCTGATAAAATTATCGCCAGGAAAATGCAGCGTGATTTCCACTGGAATAGTGATGATAATATTGAAATTATTATCGATACCTACCATAATAAAAGAGACGGATACCTTTTTGTAACTAATCCTAACGGTGCCAGAGCGGATGCCATGATCATGGATAATGGACAACTCTTCAATAAAAGTTGGGATGGCGTCTGGGATGTAAAAACACAGATTAATAGTCAGGGCTGGTTTGCCGAAATTCAAATCCCCTTTTCAACGCTAAAATTTGATGTTAAAGAACAATTAATATGGGGTATAAATTTTGAACGTAATATCCGGCGGAAACTGGAACAGGTTATGTGGCAGGGATGGTCGCGTGATTCAGAATTAGAACAGGTTTCCCGCGCCGGCACATTAATCGGATTACAAGGATTGCAAAACGTCAATATGGTCGAAATAAAGCCCTATGGACTGGCCGGAATACAAAAGGAACAAGGGAGTGACCAGGAGACTACTGCTAATTTGGGTGGCGATATCAACTATCTTATTACACCCACTTTAAAGTTAAATCTGACACTGAATACAGACTTTGCCCAGGTTGAATCAGATAAGGCTCAAATTAACTTAAGCCGTTTTTCCCTCTATTATCCTGAAAAAAGAGAATTTTTTTTAGAAGGTAAAGATTACTTTGATTTTAGCCTCGGCAGAAGAATACAGCCATTCTACAGCCGAAAAATCGGTATTGGAGATAATGGAGAAGTCATTCCTATCATCGGAGGAGCCCGTGTACTGGGCAAAGCTGGAAGGGCAACACTTGGCGCTATGAGTCTTCAAACAGCTGCCAAAGACTCAACTCCATCAACAAATTTTTCTGTTTTAAGATGGAAACAAGATGTTGGAGAACAATCCTCCGCCGGTTTGATCGGTGTGGGAAAATTTGAACCGAACCGGCATAATGTTGTAGCCGGCGGCGATTATCTCTATTCCACTTCAAATTTTCTTCAAAATAAAAACCTGTTTGTCGGTGGCTCTTATGCCATGAGTTATACTTCTGATGCGGAAAATAAGACAGGCAGCGCCCATCGTTTTTTTATCAGCTTACCAACCGATTTTGTAGAATACGATTTTGTATGGCTGTGAAGTGATAAAAATTTTAATCCTGAAGCTGGTTTTTTACGAAGAACAAATTATCAAATGTTAAAATCAGAATTACAATTTAACCCGCGCCCCACTTTTTTACCCGGTATTAAGCAGCTTGAAATTAAACCTATGGATGTGAACTATTTTTTCAACGATGAAACCGGACAACTTATTACGCTCGAAGCTGAATTCAGACCTCTGGGATTTGAAACTATGAGTGGAGAGTTTATTGAATTTAATATTATACGTAATGCAGAAAATCTAGAGGAAGATTTTGAAATTCATGAGGATATTATAATCCCTATGGATGAATATTGGTTCACAACATACGAAATACAATTATATACATTCAGCGGACGTCCTGTTTTCGCTTATTCCCAATTTAGCTGGGGAGATTTTTTTAATGGCAGCCGTGAACAATTATCCCTTTTTCTCATTTGGCGCATAAATAAACATTTGAGTATAAGTACTGACATAGAAAAGAATCGTATTAAACTTCCTGATGGGAGCTTTAATACCCATGAATATGGGGCAGACATTCAATATAATTTTACACCTAATCTATTCAGCTCTATTTTCGGTCAGTGGAACAGCAACGATGATGAAGTAATTCTTAATTTTCGCTTTAACTGGATACCGAAACCGGGAGCGAATCTATACTTTATTGTCAATCAATCCTTTGATACAGGAAGGCATACCTGGATTGGAACTAATACAGCTGTTATTACCAAACTAATTTGGCGTTTTGAAATTTAAGTAGTTCCATTTGACCGGAAAAAGGGTACTATTAAAGAACTTCTCTTCTACTATAAGATAAATTGCATCACACCGGTTGATCTTACTCAGAGAAGAATTTAGAAATCGCTTAAATTTTATGACAAATAAACTCAAATACTCGCCCTATTTTCCCACCACTCTACCATTTGGTCGAACTTTTTGATACAGATCACCGTTGGTATTTATCGTATCTTATTGTAAATATTATAATTATAGTCCTTGGCATGCTTTATGCTTTAAAGATTATATATAATTAACAGTAACCAACTAATTTTATGGAGGTATGATGTACACCAGGAACTTAATTTATGCACTTTTATCTACAGTAATGATTTTTACGTTAAGCTGTTCTACCAATATGGAGGCAGCTTCAGATACAAATATCTCGCAAGAAACCTCAATAGCCACTGATATTAGCAAATTACCGGTTGAGGATTTAAACCAGGGCGAAACGGACGGACTGATTTTTATGCGGGAAGAAGAAAAGCTAGCCAGAGATGTATATATAGTATTGAATGAAAAATGGAATCTACGTGTATTTGAGAATATCTCGCAGAGTGAGCAAAAACATACCGATGCCATAAAATTACTATTAGATAAATATCAATTAGCTGATCCTGTAAAAAATGATACTATCGGGTCCTTCACTAATGATTCTCTTCGATCCCTTTATTACTCTCTTACCGAATTGGGGAGTATATCTCTTGTCGAAGCATTGAAAGTGGGTGCAATAATTGAAGAAATCGATATCCGCGACCTGCACCACGAACTTGACAATACGGTTGACAACGAGGATATTACGATGGTCTATGAAAACTTATTAAGAGGATCAGAAAATCATATACGAGCTTTTACCAGAAATCTAAGCAGACAAGGCATAGAATATCAGCCCCAAATTTTAGCAGAAGATATGTATAATACAATAATTGCCAGCGGACAGAGTAGAGGTCGTGGCAGACGTTAATAAATTATGAAACAGTAAAGATAGTTTTCTTTACTGTTTCTTTTTTTAATTCAGATATTTTATAAACACAATCCTCCTCGACTTGCTATTTTCGACCAGCCAAGTAGGTAGCTCGCCCACTTGGTCGATTTTTATCTCCTTTCTTTTCTACAAAAAAACCGTTATCTCCTTATTTTTTTTATAGTTAATGTAAATATATTTTTTTGGCATAATTCTTGATATAATCTATTGTAATTAGTAAATTTATAATGAGGAAAGATAATGTTAAGACTAAAATATATATTCCTATTCATGTTGGTAGCGTTACAATTTCTATTTGCTCAGTTTTCGGTAGATTTCTCAGCTTCTTCATATTTAGATGACAATATTTACAATTCACCAATACCTGAGCAGGACATAATCAGTGATTATTCCATATATTTAAACTTCAACCCGGAAAGTACAAATATAAATTATTACTACGATGGAAGCTATACACAATATAATAACTTTAGCAGCAGAAATTTTTTACTTCACGAAATAGGAATTTATTATTATAATCCCTTTGGGGAAGATGAACAAAATATATTCTATCTGGGAGGAGACTGGACGAAACGTATCGATACGGAAGAAAATTACTATTATGACTTTTCTCAATTATATGCTTACGCTAATTTAAATTTTGCTTTTGATGAAATGTTTTTAAAAATGGGTTATAATTTCCGCTATCGTTCTTATGATAATTTACCAGATTTGACAAATTATCGAAATTATCTATTTATACAGGGAAATAAATCTTTCCAGACAAGAACATCCATCATTCTTGAAGCAGACCTTGGCTATAAATCTTATGCTGGTGTAGAGATATTTGAACCAGGAGGAGGCTATAATCCACCTGGAGGCGGTGGTGGTGGTGGTGGTGGCGGAATGCGATCCATGTCGGTAGAAACGATAGAAAGTACATCCGCGACATACTATACAACAACAACTTCTGCGATACCGAGTATGGGGCAGGCAGTCTTTTTGGCAAGAGTCGCTCAATCTCTGATTGAAAAAGTGGGAATCTATGTCCAATATCGTAAACAAATAAGTTTAACCCCAAATACAGACTATAAAAACCTTGATACTCAGTTTGTGGATGAAGAATTATTTGACGACCCGTTCAGCTATGAAAGTGAAACCATTTCCTCACAATTATCATGGCTGCTTCCATGGTCTATGAAACTCCAGGCCGGCGGTTCTATTTCTTCTAAGAATTATCTTAATGAAGCAGCTTATATTTCCGCGGAGGATACCGTTGGATTAGGCGGGATAAGACTGGATGATAAAAACGACGTCTATGTTAATTTTTCAAAAAACTTTTTTTATAAAGATACGTGGATTAACAATATCAGATTATATATAAATTATTTATTTATTAACAATAAATCGAACAGTTATTGGTATGATTATAGAAATAGTGTTTATGGCGGCGGGATTGAATTTAATTTTTAACCATTCGAGGTAGTAAATATGTCAGATTTCCGAATACTTCTTATCGATGATGAACCGGCACAAATTGCCTCGTTAAAATCATTTTTAAAAAGAAGAAACTATAAGGTGAAGAGCGCGCTTTCAGGAGAAGAGGGCTTACAAATCGTCCGTGATGAACATATTGATCTTATATTTACGGATTTTCGTATGCCGGATATGAATGGTTTAGAAGTAGTGAAACAGGTAAAAAAAATTAACCCTGAAATTCTAATTGCCATTATCACAGCTTTCAGCGCTACAGAAGAAGCCGTTGAGGTAATGAAAGAGGGCGCCTTTGATTACCTTTCAAAACCCATCAATTTAGACGAGCTGGAAATGCTGGTTGTTAAGGCGAAGGAACATTGCCATTTAGTATCGGAAAATAAATTATTACGGGAACAACTTGAAGGAAAATACAAATTTGATTCCATTATAACACAAAACGGGAAAATGGAAGAAGTACTCAATACAGCCGGACGCGTAGCAAAAAGCAAAGCAGCGATTCTTGTACGTGGAGAAAGCGGAACTGGAAAAGAGCTTATTGCAAAAGCCATTCATTACAGCAGTGATCGCAAAGAGAAACCATTGATTATCGTAAATTGCGCTGCTCTAACTGAAAATCTATTGGAAAGCGAGTTATTCGGCCATGAGAAAGGTTCTTTTACGGGAGCAACCTCTCAAAGGATCGGACGTTTTGAGCAAGCGGATGGCGGGACATTATTTCTTGATGAGGTTGGCGATATACCGTTACAAACTCAGGTAAAACTGCTTCGGGCTCTGCAATTCGGTGAATTTGAAAGAGTTGGCGGAACACAAACCATCAAAGTCGATGTCCGTGTCTTAACAGCAACGAACCGTAATCTGGAAGAGTTAATCCAAAAAGGAGTATTTCGTGAAGATCTCTTTTACAGGATAAATGTTATTTCTATTACAATTCCTCCACTAAAAGAACGAAAATCCGATATTCCTATTTTAATTCGCCATTTTATTGATAAATACAGTAAAGAGAATAGAAAAGAAATATCCGGAATCAGTAAAGAAGCACAAAATATTCTCATGCGCTATCACTTCCCCGGCAATATCAGGGAGCTGGAAAATATCATTGAAAGGGCGGTCGTGTTAGCAAGAGAAAATACGGTTCTGACAAGCGATCTGCCATCGGAGATGAATATTACCAATGAAAAAATTATCCTTGATCCTCATAATTTCTCGGATAATTACACTGAAAAAATAGCCGCTTTTGAAATGGCAATGATTCTTGAAGCTCTCGAGATTAAGCATGGCAATCAAAGCCAGGCTGCCAAATTAATTGGAATTTCCGAGAGGCATTTACGCTCAAGAATGCAAAAATTAAATATAATCAACCAAAAATACAGGGACAAATAATGAAAACTTTTTACAAATTTTTACTCACATTTTTAATACTCTCTTTTATTGGAATAACCACTGTACAGGCACAGGATAAACCCACTGTTAATAGTCAAAAGAAATCGAAGGGACATGGCCAAAATTTTGTAGATAAGGACGGCGACGGCTATAATGACAATGCCCCTGACCATGATGGAGACGGTATTCCCAACGGGTTAGACCCTGACTGGAAAAAATTTCAAAAGGAAAAGAATAAACACAAATTTATCGACCTGGACGGAGACGGTATTAA
>JAUVIB010000216.1 GCA_030592985.1 Calditrichaceae bacterium
TAGTTTGTTTTTAACATTCCCGCTGCTTGCAGGAAATATTTCCGATTATTTTGTTCATAATTCTCCGGGACAGGTTTTGCTTGGAGATAAAGCGCAGATAGAGTTAATTAACACCGGTAGCGCACAAGCGTATTCTAACGGGACCCTATTCTATAGAATGCAGGGTGAAGAAAATTATAATAGTGTATACCTAAGAGACCAGGGTTATGTATTGTCCGCCACCATTCCCACAGCAAAAATGAGAGCAGGAAAGGTCGAGTATTATTTTGCCTTCCAGTCACTTAACGGCAGTGCTGAATATTTGCCCGAATCTTCACCTTCATCTAACTCCTTTCAATTTGAAATCATACCTGCCAAGAGCGCCCAGAATGAACAAAACAACTTAATACCGATTATGATATTAGCCCCGGAGCCAAATGAAAGTATGCCTTCGGATGAGTTTTTTGTTGCACTCTCTTTACCATTGGATGTTATCAGCACATTAACTGTTGAAGAACTGGAATTTAAACTTTTTATAAATGGCATAGATGTATCCTCCGCCCTTGAAATAGACGGTAACTTAATCACTTTTGAACCACGCGGCCATATGAGTGGTAACAGAAAAAATATTGAGTTTCGCATAAAAGACCGAAATGGTAATGTTATTGCGGAAAAAGAATGGTCGGTTAGAATTACAGAAATCGAATCACAGAAAAAAGATTTTAACCCAAGAATATCCGTCTCCCTGGATAATCGTTATTTAGATATTGGCAATACAACCGATAACATATTCCGTGGCAGGGTTACCTTTTATGGAAATTATAAAAAACTCGATTTTATCGCCAAAACACTAATAAGCTCTGAAGAAAATCAGTTATCTCAAGCAGTGAACCGCTATGGACTTGAATTACAGTATAATTTCAATCCAACCACTAATCTATATTTAAAAGGCGGCGATTATGTGACCAACTATGATCCGCTGGTCTTTTGGCAAAAAAACGTTCGCGGTATTGCCGGTGGATTGCGTTCAAAATATTTTAATTTGGATATATCAACCGGTCAATCTTATCGCGGCGTAAACGGACAGATTAGGCCTGACAGTACAATACAATTCTTAGGAACTTATAAGCAATCAATATTAGGAATTCGTCCTCTCTTCAATTTTGGATCACATATTGAATGGGGTTTAAATCTGGTAAATGGTAAAGATGATCCACAGTCAATAGTTTTTGGTGGTAAACCAAAAGAATCAGTTACAACAGGTACAACTTTAAGAATGAATTTTGACAAACGCCGTTTCGTAATTCTTGCAAGTATGCAGGCAAGCTTGAGTAATGTTGACGCCGGAGGACCTGTTGTTCCCTTAGATACATTGGTAAACAAATATGATTTAAGCGGAACCGAATTAAGTATGGCGGAACGTTTTTATAATATAATGGAAAGTACCGGATTTTTAACAATGACTCCGGGTGTTTCCTTTATGCCCAGCCTGGCAATGCAGTTTGAAACCAAATTAAATTATTTTAATAACTATATTCAGATTATGTATAAAAGGATTGATGATAGTTATAATTCTGCCGGTAATCCCTATTTACTAAAAGATATTAGCGGTTTATTTATTAATGACAATATCCGCTTAATGAGTAACCAAATTTACCTTAATCTATATTTTAAATCATTTGACGATAATATGTCAAAAGATAAAGCTAAGACAAGCAATACTGATCTTGGCGCTTCAATTTCCTATTTTCCCTTTTCGAACCTGCCGAGCTTAACATTATCATATGGTAATTATAATCGTAAAAATGATGTGGATTTAGCTCAAAATCCGGCCGATTCCATATTTATTGTGGAAGACAACACTACAAACCGTTTTGGGCTTTCATCAAGTTATAATTTTGATGTTTCCAGCGTAAAAAATACGGTTACTTTAAGCGCTTCAAACTTCACAAGAGACGATATCGGCAATCCTTTTAATGGAACCAGTTTTACGATATATAATATTGGTCTTAGAAACCGTTTCTCTTTCCCCCTTGAAACAAATATTAACTTTTCACAATCAGCCAATGCATTTGGAGAAGGGACATCGGAATCGACTACAGATATCCAAAAAATATATCTCAATGTAAAGTATGATATTAAAGGTTTCATGGCCGGAAGTACACTTTCTCCTTATGTTAACTATATTAACCAAGGTATTACGCAAGGAGTTGGTGGATCAACAACTGATTATACACGCTCAAATCTGGCCGCCGGATTTTATTTCAGAAATCCCCAATATGGTACATTTACACTTCGCTATGATTATATTGGCTATAGCGGAGCCGGTTCGTTTAATGATTCTATTTTAAGCACCCGTTATGAAGTTAATTTTTAATATGATAAGGATAGCAAATGGCTGACAATAAATCAGATTCAAAAACAAAATTTTGGGCTGTTTCCGGAATTATCATCCTGGCATTAATTATGGCGCTGACTATCGGATACATGGATTCATTCCAAACACTGGAATTGCGCTTGATTGATTTACGTTTTACACTCCGCGGCCCTGAGGAGATCGAAGATTCACCGATAGTTATCATAGCAATCGATGATCAATCTGATGAATCCACTTCACACCGCTGGCCCTGGCCGCGATCATACTTCGCTCATGTAATAGAAAATCTGGAAGAAGCAGGTGTCGCAGCCATTGGTGTTGACGTTATATTTGACCAGGCCGACAAATATGGCGCCGAATACGATGATGAATTTGCCAGAGTTCTCAGGAAATATGATAACATTGTCCTTGCAGGGAAAATATTAAAAACATTTGAACGAAATAAAACCTATAGTACCATCATACCTCCTTATGAAAAATTCATAGAAAACGCCGGTTGGGGACTGGTTGCCCTTGAAGCGGATATTGACGGATTTTACCGCAGCTACCTGTTTGGGCAAATGTATAACGACTCCTTATATCCATCATTCGCTGCTGAAGTGTTAAAAAAATACTTCCCGGAACTTAAAAACAGTACAGTTAGCGATGATGATAATTATTTTTATCTTGGAGAGGATTTAAAGATTCCCAAAAACAATCCTTTAAGCATGCTTATAAATTTTAAAGGACCGGCTTTTTCAATACAATACTATCCATTTGATAATATTTTGGATGACGAAGATTTCGATCTTTTGGAGGATTATGACCTGGATATTTTTGATGACCCCGGAGATGCTGATCTCGGGCTTCCTCCCGGATTAAAATATTCCGGAAAACTTAAAGGAAAAATAGTACTTATCGGCGCCACTATGCAGGAATTACACGATAATTTTCCGACACCGTTTCTTGAATTCAGATCAGTAGAAGGTGATTTGATAAAAGCGGAAATGCCCGGAGTTGAAATTCATGCCAACGCTTTGCTAACGATATTGCAAAATAATTATTTAAAACAGTTACCCGGTAAATTCAATTTTCTGATCCTCTTGGTATTAGCTCTTGGGACATTTTTAATTACCCGATATTTACATACCGGTTTGGCGACGTTTAGCGCAATATTATTAGCTTTATTATACTTTATTGTATCAATAGTACTTTTTGTCTATAATAATATGCTTTTGGAAATAGCAACTCCTCTTCTCGTAGTTTTATTCAGTTTTATCGGCCATACACTGTATCAATATTTAATGACTCAGAAAGAAAAACGTGTATTGAGAGGCGCCTTTGCCTATTATGTTCCTGAAAAAGTTGTTCAGGATATTATCAACAATCCTGAAAAGCTTTCTTTGGGCGGCGAAGAAAGAGAAATTACTGTCATTTTTACCGATGTTGAAGGCTTTACGTCCATATCGGAAAATTTATCTCCAAGAGAACTGGTATTACTTCTAAATGAATACCTTACAGCCATGACCGATATTGTTTTAAAAAATGACGGGATTATTGATAAGTACGAAGGTGATGCTATTATGGCGGAATTTGGCATGCCTGTATTTTATCCCGATCATGCTAAGCATGCCTGTGAAACAGCTTTGGAAATGCAGGAAGAATTAAAGCGCTTACGTCTGAAATGGAAAAAAGAGGGTAAACCTCAGCTTAAAGCGCGCGTGGGCGTCAATACCGGTGAAGTTATTGTAGGTAATATGGGCTCTAATACCGTTTTTGATTATACGGTAATGGGAGATCATGTTAACTTAGGTTCGCGTTTAGAGGGCGCCAATAAGTTTTATAAAACTTTTATCATGATCAGTGAGTTTACCTATTCTCGTGTTAAAAATGATTTTTATACCCGTCCTTTGGATTTAATAAAGGTTAAAGGAAAGAGTAAACCAATTGCTGTCTATGAGTTAATCGCACGAAAGAGTGAAGCTTTACCGCAGTTTTATTTGGATTTTCTGAGTATCTATAATAAAGGAATTGATGCTTATAAGAATCAACGATGGGATGAAGGAATTGATTTGTTTGAGCATTGCCTGAAATTAAAAGCGGATGATTATCCTTCTGAGTTGTACAGAAGCCGTTGTATCGAATACAAATTCAAGAGTCCCGGTCCGGATTGGGATGGTGTTATGACTATGACAGAGAAATAAGAATAAAACAGCGATTACAACCCGTGTAAAAATCGAAAAAATAAGACTTTGAAATCTCACTATGAACATTCAAAGAATTAATTTTTATTTCAGTTATTATGGTAGCAATTGCTATAACGACAACTTACCTTACCTAAAGAAACTCATACATGATTCAAATGGTTTAACCTAAACTTTATTTCTCGTAAATTAGGATATACAATCAGCATTTGTTCTAAAAACAAGTGTTGAAACCGATTTAAGATTTCAAAATGTCTATACGATTCGAAAAAAAATTAATTGAAATTATATAAAACGTTTTGATAAAAAGTTATGTTCGGATTTACAATAGTTAATACTTAAATTAATGAGGATACCATCTTGAAAAACTTATTTTTACTCTCTGTTTTAATTTTTAATTTTAGCTGCCAAACAAATATGCCGGGTAAAGCAATAGAAATTAAGCAGCTTCTTTGTGAATATAGTGTTGATCCCATTGGGGTTGATAATATTCATCCTCGTTTTAGCTGGATTTTAGAATCCGGACAAAATGGACAGGAACAAACTAGCTATCATCTATTGGTTGCAACATCTCCGAAAAAGCTGGAACAAAATATTGGAGATATGTGGGATAGTCATAAAATTTCTTCGACCCAAACAAACGTAAAATATTCCGGGAATGATTTACAGAGCAATCAGGTCTATTATTGGAAGCTTCAGATATGGGATAAAGATGAAAAAAGTACTGCGGAAACAGCGATATTTGAAACTTCTGTGCTTAAATCCACTGATTGGAAAGCTCTTTGGATTGGAAGTGGATTGAAGAAAGAGTCCCGTGGAAAGCACGGATATTTTAATAGTCAATCGGATAAATTTGCAAAAGATATTCAAGTAAATCCCCAATCGGTTTTACTACGCAAAGAATTTGAGCTCTCCGGTGAGGTTAAAAGAGCGAGAGTGTTTGTTAGCGGATTAGGATATTATGAATTGACGGTTAATGGAAAAAGAGTTGGTAAAAAAGTATTAAATCCTGCAAAAACTAACTATAGAGAAGAGATACTTTACGATTCTTACAACATTAAAGCAATGCTCAATAATGGTGTTAATGCAATTGGAATCCATTTAGGCAACGGTTGGTTTAATCCGTTAAAAAAATGGTGGAGTTGGCGTATGCAATGGTTTGGCTCCAAGCGCGTACTTTTCCAGTTAGAAATTGAATATACAGAAGGGAGCAAAGAAACCGTAATCTCAGATGCTTCATGGAAGACATCACCGGGACCGGTTATTTCAAGCTGTATTTATGATGGTGAACATTATGATGCAACGAAGGAACAGCCCGGGTGGGATCAACAAGGGTTTGATGATTCCGGATGGGGAAATGCAAACATTGTTGAAGCTCCGGGCGGGACACTAATCAGTCAATCTATGCCGGCCATTAAATTAAACCAGATTATTAAACCGACATCTGTAACAAATCCAAAACCGGGTGTATA
>JAUVIB010000184.1 GCA_030592985.1 Calditrichaceae bacterium
CAAAAACCACAATTTCAGGCTGCCATTTACCAAGGTCTGTGGCCGATGTGTCCGCGTCAAGATCGGTTACAGCTAACATTCTATGACTATCAAATCCATATTTAGAATTGGTATGAACTTGGGAAGTCACCCGATCATCGGTCACCCAAGAGAGTGCGAAGTTCTGCCCAACTTTTAAAACACTTACATTGTAACTGTTTAAACTTATGATTTCATCTACACCATCCTTATTGAGGTCCGCGCATTCAAGACCGATATGCCAGCCTGCTAATAATTGATTATAATTCAATAAGTACCAATTGCAGGTAAAAGCCAGATTATCGGGATTATTACTGACGTCATCGAGAGAAGGTGATATTTCGATTACATTGATTTTATTATGAAATGTGGTATAATACCCGACCAAGGCGCCTCCATAATAACTAAAGTCAAGTTCATAGCCGAAAGCCAATTCTTCCTGCACATCCCCGTCAAAATTTCCGGTTGAAATGATCAGTCTTGTTATATAAGCATTAATATAGGAACTAGTGGAAGGATTAAAATAATTTATTGTTGATATGCTTTTGACCTCATGTGAAATCAACAGACGGGTATCTGGATTATAATCATAGACTTTTACATCAAAATTTGTCTGATAGTAGTGATCGCTCAAATATGGTATGTCGGTATTTTGAATCACGGCAATTTCATCCAGGCCGTCTCCGTCAAAATCACCGGCAGTAATGTCAAATAACGATTCAGTTATATCCCAATCGCTGATTTCCGCTAGTTTAATGATGTTCAACATGCTGTCTGTTTCATAAATTGAAATATGAATATTGCTGTCAAGCCCTCTATAAGCCAGTAAAATCCCTTTATTTCGGTCTTGATCAAAATCAGCGGCTTCAATCCGCAGACCCGACTGGAACACAGAATCAATTTTTATCATATTGCTGCCTGACCAGCTCAGGCTTGCTGCGTCAATATTCGGAATATTCATAAGAATTGAATGGTTAGTACCTTCCCAGACGGCAATAATGTCATCATAATGATCGCCATTAAAATCACCGGTTGCCACATCCATTTTCTTTGTTCCATATATCCCTGATGAATCAGCATAGGTTTTCTGTGCTTTGCCGGCTAAAGACTTCGTGCTGTCATTATAATCATATATCTGTTGGTCGCAGTTATTTCCAATTGTGGAGGACCAGAGCATGATCAATTCGGCGGAGTTACCTAAAATGTAATTTCCGAGGAAGGGATCCAATTCGTTTACAGAAGATTGAGCGAGAATATTATGATAAAAAATGAGCACAAAACAAAAAAGAAAAAGAAATAAAATACGCATCGTTATTCTCCTTTTTTAAAAAAATAGACGACAATTTAACTAATCCATAAAATTATTACATCAATATCATAATTAGAGGTAAATGCAGCCCAAACAGATTCAGGTGAAACTTGCGTATTCATTCATGTGCCGGTTTGATAACCATAGTGGGTTTTTCTTGAATGTACAACAAATTTCTTAAAATACAAGTATATTATGGGCATAATTTAAGAATTTTTATAGTGTTATTTTAACCTTAATTGTTACCATAAGAAAACCTGCTAATGTTGAGTTCAGTTTCAGCATATCATTGCAGTCGCCTGCTGCACTTTGTTGAACTATGCCGCAGAACGGTGGATCAATAGGGTTAGAAATTCTGAACTTTATAAACTGAAAAGTGAGGTTTTTGATTACAGCAAAAATTCGAAAATACTTTGAATAGAAACAAAAAAGCCCTTGCGTAAAATACGAAAGGGCTTTAAAGATGATTGGGATTATTTTCCTCTAAAATATTTCATAAACTGAACGCGTTCATACAATGCAGGGTCGTCACTCTTGCTCTGGCTCATCTTACCGCGAAAATCATCAAGATTTTTGAAGTCATGTTTCTCCATCCATTTCTGTAACTCTTCAAGCATCGTCCGAACATAACCAACGCCTTTTTCATATAGAACAGAAACAATTTGCACCGTATCGGCGCCGGCGAGAATTTGTTTAATGAGCCCCTCGGCGTCATGAACACCCGTAGAAGCGGCAATATCACATTTAACACGACCGGACATAATAGCCACCCAACGTAAGGATATGGACAATTCATCGACCTTACTTAATACATTGCTTGTTGTAACGGTAAAATTATCAATGTCAAAATCAGGACTGAAGGAACGATTAAATAATACCAAACCGGATATACCCGATTCTGATAGTTTAAGAATTTGCGCCCCAAGGTTTGAAGAGTAATAACTAATTTTTAGAGAAATCGGAATAGATATATTTTTCTTTAATTTTTCTACGATATCATAATAAACCTTTTCATTTTCCGATGCTGTTTTATTTAATTTTGTCGGTAATGAAAATATATTCAGTTCCAAAGCATCCGGTCCGGCTTCAGTAATTTTTTTTGCAAAATAGGGCCATTCATGAGAAGAAGTACAGTTAATACTGGCGATTACGGGAATCGATACCGCCGCTTTCACCTCTTTAATCAGCGAGATATATTTTGATAAATTATCATTTTTGATTTTATAATCATAATAATCAAATGCTTCGGCAGTAAACCCGTCTTTAACGGCAGCATCTAAGGTTATATCCGCTTCAAGTAATATCTCTTCTTCAAAGATAGATTTAAGAACCACGGCAGCGGCTCCGCTCTCTTCAATTTTCTTTATCATTTCAACGGAATCCGTTAAGCCGGATGATCCGATAATAATTGGATTCTTTAAGGTCAACCCTAAATATTTTGTAGTTAAATCAGCCATATATTTTTCCTCTGTTTATTTAGTTTAAACTAGTATAACACGAAACAGGTAAAAAATATTCCTTTCGTTTTACCCTAATAAAAACTTCTCAATACCTTCAACAGCTTTTACACCATCGGCTATGGCAGAAATGGCGTCCATTGTGCGGTTAACATTGTCACCACCGGCAAACACATTCTTCATGGATGTCTGCTTAAATTCATTTACGACCACTCTTCCGCGTTCAATTTCCAGTTCTTTCGTATCCTCTTCTGTGAGGAAACTATAATCCGCTTCCTGGCCGATAGCGCCGATGATCGTATCAACTTCTAAAATATGTTCATCGCCTTCGATCAATTTTGGACGAGGTCTGCCGCCTTTTGGATCGGGGATCATCTCCGCCATACCATACTTTATTGTTTTAACTTTACCATTCTTACCGATAATCTCTAATGGTATACCCTGGGTAATAATATTTACGCCTTCGTCTTCAGCGCCTTCAATCTCTTCCCAATCGGCCGGCATATCCTCCACACGACGGCGGTATAAAATGGTTACTTTAGCGCCAATCCTTCTGGCAACACGTGCGGCATCAATAGCCACGTTTCCACCGCCGATAACAACAACTTTTTTTCCTACATCTACCTTGTTGCCAATATTAATCTCCCTTAAGAAATCAATTGCCTGTATGGAACCATTCAGGTTTTCACCATCCAGACCAATTGTATACGGGACATGAAAACCGATACCCATAAAAATGGCGTTATATTTCTCTTTAATTTCAGCAAATGATATATCTTTACCCACTCTTATATTATTTATCATTTTTACGCCAATTTTCTTCATATAATCAATCTGTTTGTCTAAACTATCCTCTGGAAATCGATATTTTGGAATACCTGCAAAAGTCATTCCACCCATTTTTGGCAAGGCTTCATAAATGGTAACATCGAATCCGCGTAATGCCAAAAAATAACCGGCTGAAAGTCCCGCCGGTCCACCGCCAATAATACCAACAGTTTTTCCATTAGGATCTGAAATTTTAGGTTCTAGTACGATAGACGGATCAGGGAATTGCTCGGTGGCATAACGCTTTAACCAGCGAATGGCGATAGCATCGCCTTTATGGGCCATAGCGCAAACCGTTTCACATTGTCTTGTACAAACTTTACCGCACATTTCGGGTAAGGGATTATTATCATAAATATATTTTAAGGCCAGTTTATCATCTGCATCGGCAATAGCTGCAATATATTCCGGAATATGCATATGAGCCGGACAAGCTGTTACACAAAGAGCACAATCAATACAACGAATTGCCTCTTGACGCGCTTCTTCCTGAACATAACCCAAAACCACTTCCGCAAAAGATTTGATTCGTTCGGATCCTTCTAATTCCCGCATGGGAACACGGTTAAAATTAAGGAGTGTAATATCATTATCTTTTACAAAGCTTATATTATCTTTAGCTTCAGGATTATCAACTCCCGGCACCAAAAGATAATCATCAGGATTAGAAGATGTCAGAATAAACTTATCGGTTAACGATAAGGAGCCTGTCGGACACATTTCTATACAAAGGGCACACCAGCAACAGCGTCCGTTATCAACCCGCGGACGTAATCCTGAATCACCTTTTTTACTTTCGATACCATCAATCTTTATCATATCTATGGCGTCATTTTGGCAAATCGTTGAGCATGTTCCACAACCGATACACTCATCTATATCATTATAATGAAAACCACGATAGCGATCTGCAATTTTTTTAGTTTCAAGCGGATAGCGTACCGTATGCGGTTTTTTTCCTAAATATTTTAATGCTGAAAAAGGAAGCAGAGTACCTTTTATCTTTCCCATTCTTGCCTCATTAGTAAACTTGTATTTATCTTTCAATTTCCGGTGGACATGTTCCAAGACTATTCATAATAAAACTAACATCTGCGATATTCATGCCGGGAAGCATTCTTTCTAACAAACTAACACCATGAACATAAGCTGGACCCCGTACATGAACTCGCCTTGGTCTTAAACTGCCGTCACTAACAACATAGTAACCAAATTCACCTCTTGCGGATTCTGTTCTAACATAAGAATCTCCAACGGGGAGTTTCCATTTTAAGGGGTTAGGTCCGGGATTATAAACAGGCCCGCTCGGCATTTTATCCAGCACCTGTCTTACCATGGAAATGGACTGATCAATCTCTTTACGTCTAACATACGCTCTCGAACAAACATCACCGCCATCTTTGCTGATCACTTCCCACTCTAATTTATCATATACTTCATAGGGTTCGTCTCTTCTTACATCATGGGCAATCCCACAACCCCTTAAAGGAGGGCCAACAACTCCCCACTCCATCGCTTTTTCTTTATCAATAACGCCAACACCAATGGCTCTTTTCTGAAATATTGCATTTTCAAAAAGCAGGCGATCATATTCTAAAAGGCGTTCTTCGAGGTAATCCATAACCTTTAAAACGCGACCTTTAAAACCTTCCGGCAAATCACGACGTACGCCACCGGCCCAAATATACATATGATAGACTCGACCACCCGTTAGCTCTTCGAAAAGATCAAGGATGTAATCACGATCACCCACGGTCCATTGCGGCATCGTATACAGGCCGGCTGATCCTGCCTGCCCGCCCATCCATAACAGATAAGCCGTAAGACGTGATAATTCGAGAACTAATACACGGATATACTGAGCGCGTTCTGGAACTTCTCGTCCTTCAATCTCTTCAATTGCCCGCGCTAAATTTTCTTCATTAGGATCCGGTTCAGGTACACAAATACGACAGACAATTGGAAAACATTGCATCCATAAGCGTTCTTCCATCAGTTTTTCAAATCCCCGATGTAAGTAACCCACATGGGTTTTCCCGCGTTGAACCGTATCACCCGTAACTTTCAACTCTATCATCATGTTCCCTGTTATACCCGGATGCTGAGGCCCGAGATACAGAGTTGTTTCTTTTTCCTGCTTAATTATTCCCGACATAATATGTCCTATTTTTCTTCGCTGTCAAAATCCGGAATGATTTCGCCATATTCTTTAGAGATAGTCTCGCGAACATCTTGTTTGTCTTCCCTTCCTTTACGCCACTCATAAACTTCGTTTACATACTTTACAGTATTAAAATCACGGCGCATGGGCGGTATATTATCCCAATCTTCCAGAATAAATTCACCCAAATCAGGATTACCTTCAAAAAATACGCCATTCATTTCATGTATTTCCCGCTCGTAGGTACCGGCATGATCCCAAAAAGGTAAAATTGTCTGCATTTTTGGATTTTCACGATCTATTCTAACTTTAATCATCACATGAATCTTTTTTTCGTACGAATAAACATGATATACCAATTCAAATTCATTATCCTCAATCCAGTCAACGCAACTTATCAGCACGAGATGTTTAAACTGTAGATAATCTCTCAGATAACTAATAAATGGCGGCAGTAAATCACTGCGCAACTTTATGGACAGTCTGCCTGCCCGCTTAATATCTACTTCTGCTGTTTTAAAAGTAGTATGAATAATTCGGGCTATTTCTTGTTCTTGTTTTAATTCATCAGACATATGCTCACCTGATTTTTATTACTTGTCAATTCTAATTATTTTTATTTACTATCACAAACACCAAGTACGGGGCAAAGTTCAAAGTTCAGGATTCTAAGTTCAGAATCTGTCAAGTCCTGAAATAGGTTTACAGTTTTTCCGAGCGCCGAGTTTCGAGAGACATGTTCAAAGTTACAAATCACCAATCACAAGTTCCCCTACCAGTTATAATCCGGCATTTTCCAATTTTTAATAACTTTCTTTTGATTTTCACGATACCAATCAAGGTTTTTC
>JAUVIB010000065.1 GCA_030592985.1 Calditrichaceae bacterium
TCAGAAATATTGTTTTGGACAAAACTTGTGTCGGGATGAGGTGTGGTGATTGCATTCTGCAAATTAAAAGAAGAATCGGAATAAAGCCGAAGATTAATATCTCCCCCTTCTGCAGTAACCTCTGATAAGTGGATATTTCCTTTAAATAACTGAAGAACATCGAAAGCGATATAAAAACGATCAAAGTGGCAGATTGGTTCCGCATCCGATTGGCCGGATAAGGAATCCGATTCATAATAAAATACATCAACGAGCTCAATGGAAATGCGTGGGAAATGTTTTAAAGGAGAAAGAGTGATTTTTTCTGTTGTAATTTTCCCTTTTTGATAAGTATTAGCATAGTTAAGCATTTTTAGCTTCAGCATATCCTGATTAAAATAAATATATAACCACAAAATACTATTAATAAGAATTAGAGATATAATAAAAATCTCTAAAATTTTGAAACTTTTTTTAATTACAGCTGATTTTAAGAATTTCACTATTCTTCCTATTCATTGAATGAAAAAATACTAAAGTTACTGCACGCATCATAATAACCACCAATCTTTAAAGAGATAATAAAGTAAAATTGCACTTACTGCAAAATTAATATTGGATATTATAAAAATATCATAAATAGTCTTTATAAACTACAAAATCCAGCAACGAAATCGAAATAGATTAGAAGTTAGGTCGATATTTTACGGATTTATGTGTCCCAGCATGAAAAACTATTAGAATAGCATTACTGAAAAAGTGGGTTTTTCTCATAACTATTCATCCAATAATCATCCATACCTGTCATTCCCGCACATTGTTAGCGGGAATCTAAATGTTACACAGTTCTTTAAAAAAACGGGATTAGATCATTAAAAATCGAACGATGTTATATTCAGATTCTCCCATTGGGATGTCTATGACGCTATTTTCAAAGGAATGACAATTTTGTGCAATAGTTTGAGAAAGTCAATAAGAGTTTTTTATGCTTTACCTAATCTTTTATATTTTCCTGTTTTCTTGTGATTTACCGTTTAATCCTTTAAAATGATTGTTTTAATTCGTTCTGTCATCTATATTGAAATTACGATTGTATTTAGAAAAACCGGTTACATTTTAAAGGGAGTAAGGAATGAGCGGCAATCTTACCGATGGGCAAAAACAGGCGCTTGCCTTAGATAAAAATATCTCTGTTACAGCCGGAGCCGGTTCCGGGAAGACTAAAATACTTACGGATCGTTTCCTAAAAATAGCCCTGAAAAATCCGCATAGAGTAAGAAATGTTCTGGCTATTACTTTTACCAATAAAGCAGCCGGTGAAATGATGGACCGTATCGCTTCGGAAGTAAATAACAGGCTGAATGAAAGCGTTATGGAACAGGATAAGTTGAAACTTCATCAGATACGCGACCAATTGAACTCTACCTATATTTCAACCATTCATACTTTTTGTTCGAAAATACTGCGGGAGTTTCCTATCGAAGCCGGTATTCAACCCGATTTTAAAATTATAGAAGATATTCGTAGTATTGTTTATAAAGCTCAGGCTGTTAAGTATGGTTTCGATTATCTGAATTCATTAAATTCGGATGATATTTTTTATAATGATTGGATTAACCTGTTTACTGCCCTGGATCATAGTAAAATAAAAAATATGCTCGATACCGCAATATCCAATCCCTTTGAAATGGAAAAAATAGTTGTCTTATACAATGATTTCAATTACGACACGTATCGCCAGTTTATTGAAAAGGAATGGTTGAAACAGGCGGAAAAATGCGCCAATGCAACAGAAACGGATAAAATAGCGGATATCGCATCCAAGATTCTTACATTGGATAATCAGCCTGACAAAAACGAAAAAGGGCAAAACACACTCAACAAGATACAAACTTTTATAAAGGCATATAAAGAGTCCCCCTATTCTGTTCATATGTATAACCCATTGTTTGAACTGGTTGATACTTTCACAAAAAAATCGGACGGCACAGCTTATACAAATCTGGGTCAATTAGGAAGTAAGAACAGCTGGTCCGTTGTCGCTGCGGATCAATTAATTCTCCTTAGTGGAGAATGTGAAATAATTGCTGCCAGGATAGAACGCAGAAAACCGGGTAATTTATTACCGGACGCTGATCGTGAATGGTTCAGGATTTTTAAAACTTTTATTCATTTGTATCATAAAACGGATGAAAAATTCAGAGAGATAAAAAACGAACAAAATGTTCTGGATTATGAAGATTTACAGATAATAACAATACATTTATTACAAAACAATGAAGATGTTTTTCAAAAAATCCTGAAACGCTTTGATTATATTATGGTGGATGAATTTCAGGATACCAATCCTCTACAGTGGGAGATTATAAAACTGCTTGTTAAAGACCAGGATGGCAAACTCTTTGTTGTAGGCGATCCAAAACAGTCTATTTACGGTTTCCGCAATGCCGATATTCGAATTTTTAATGAAGCAAAGAATAACTTTGCAAAATCCTATTCCAATCCGGACAAATATTCGGGAAATGTGGTTTTTCGCGATAGCTTTCGTTTCCTTCCTCGTTTAAATAATTTTATTAATTATATTTTTGAAAATACTCTGCAGGAAAATGATGATAATCCATATGAAGTGAGTTATCATAGCTTAAATCCTAAGCGTGAACTTCCCGGAAAAGGCTGGGTAGAGTTAGCGCTGATAGATGTAGAGAATAATGATTACAGCGAAGAGGAATATATTGCCTACCGTATTGATCGCTTAATGAATGAAAAGTCCACCTGTTTTATATTTGACGGAAATAGTGAACAAGAGCCGGAAATCAAATACGGAAATATTGCTATTCTATTACGTAGCCGCACCCATCTTATAAAATTAGAAGAGGCTCTCAGAAAAAAACATATTCCGTTTAAAACTGTTGGAGGTATTGGATTTTGGCAGCGTCAGGAAATATATGATATATATTATCTGCTTCGTTTCCTCTCAAATCCCGTGGACGATCTGGCCCTGATCGGTGTTCTGCGTTCTAAACTTTTTATGATTGCAGATAGCGCTTTGTTCTTTTTGGCTGATGAGGAGGGTGGAACCTATGCACAGAAATTGAATTCGGGTCTTTTATCAGATAATTATTCAGTAGAAGATAAAAAATCGCTTGAGAGAGCCAATTCTTTGATTCAAAAATGGCTATTATTACGAGAGCGTATTAATCTTGCAGGCTTGTTGAAAATTATATTAAATGATACTCATTTAAAAACAGTACTGTCTTCGGGATTAAACGGCGGACAGATTGCGGCGAATGTGGATAAACTGCTTGATCTCGCCGATATGTTTGACGCAGGCGGACTTGGCGGCTTACACGATTTTCTTGCAAATATAAATGAGTTGATTGATAGAGAAATAAAAGAAGGTGAAGCTGCGGTTGATGTGGAGGATGATAAAACCGTTAAGATTATGACGATTCACTCTTCCAAAGGCTTGCAATTCCCTGTTGTCTTTGTACCCTATTTAAACCCTTCAAAAAAAGGATTGCCGGTATCCGTTTATATTGATCCTTTGCTGGGAATGGCCACAAGTATGAAATCTTCTGATATGAGCGATAAAAAAATGGAACACACCCTGCTGCATCTTCTGCGTTCATTGAGAAGACAAAAAGAATATGCTGAAGATAAACGTCTTTTTTATGTGGCGACAACCCGTGCCAGTAACTATATTTTCCTAACAGCAGCTTATGGAAGCAACAAAATTAATCGAGATACTCCACTGGAATGGATTAGCAATCAGATTAACATTGAGAAACCGACGGATAATAATTTTCAAGATTTTACAATTGATATTGTTAGTAATTATCCCTTAGATGAGTATAAGGATAATTTTACAAAAAGAGGCAACCCGATTATTAAGCAATTACAAAAAAAAATAGATAATTCACAGGGGGATGAAAACAATATTCCGCATCATTTAATTCCTATTCAGCTACCGCAACCGGTGCAGACTTTTTCTGCCACACGTATTATGGTTTATCTTCAGGATAAGGACGAATATTACCGCCGCTACCATTTGGGATTTTTTGAAAATGATTACAACTCCTTCGCTAAAGAGGTATACCAAAGCGACCACCATTTACTAAAAGGGAAAATAGTACACAAATATCTGGAGTTAAAAGAAGGGTTTTTGGAAAATGATGACGTTCTGATTGAGAAAATCCTTCTTGAGTTTGATGTTTTTGATATTGATTTAATGCAAAGAATTACTAGTGATATCCAAAGGATGTACCAAAACGTTTTACAATCGACTATCGGGCAAAAAATATTTAAGGCCAAAGAGTATCGTAATGAAGTCGTTATATCAACGCATATTGGTAATGATAATTTTACAGGCGCGCTTGATCGAATTATTTTTAATGAGCAAGGGCTGTGGGAAGTTGTGGATTACAAAACCAATAAAATCAAGGAAGAAGATTTAAACAAAGAGGCAATCAAATATGAATGGCAAATAAAATCCTATGCTCTTTTGATCAGCCGTCTGTTTCCGCAACAGAAAATCTACCCCATTTCTTTTTATTTTCTGGAAATAGATCGTCTCTATCATGTAGAATTTTCTAAAGAGGAAATCATTGATATTGAAAAACGTTTTATCGAAATAATCAAAGAGATAAAAACAACTTTTCCACTTTATTCTGCTTAGTTCACTTTGGGATACAAATCAATCATTTGTTGTCAATTTGTAATTGAAAAGCTTCTTAGTTTGTCATTCCCGCATGTTTAAAGCGGGAATCTGAACTTTGATTAATTTAATTATTGCGTTTTGTAGATGATTCTCAATATTTATATTCCTGCTCGCCTGTCTATGGCGTGGCTTTCGCAGGAACAACTACTGTTACTACTTTTGCTTCATGTTTTTCCGAGTTAACAATAAATCTACCTGCTACGTTCCGGGTTTACACTGCAGCTTCACAACAAAAATATAACTGATCAATACAATTAATGCAACGGTGATAAAGACAACATGGAAACAAAAAAGATCAATTAAAATACCTGCGAAGAGGGGGAAAAGAGTGGTTAATATATTGCCCGCCCCGGAAATACCGGCATATATAACACGATTTTCGTTTGTTGATATTTCCAATAAAACACCGCTTACGGAAATTGAGTAGGATGCTACAAAAATACCGGATACAATAAATATCAACTGATAAATTGTTTGAGTATTATAAAATATCAGACTTAAAATTGGAGGCAGACTTCCAAGAATTAGACTGATCTTTAAAAGAGTCTTATACTTTATCTTTTTAGAATATTTAAAAAGCAATAAACCGGCGATGAGCATTCCAATAGTTCTGAATAAGAGAAAATTTCCGATTAAATTATAGGATAATCCAAAATTTACTTTAGCATATAGAATAACGAATGGCAATAAACTTAGTCCAAGTCCCAGACTGTTAATGATAAGTAGATAATACTTTAGATTAACATTTTTTTTGATTTCCGAAGGAATAAGCTTGAAAAATTTTATTAAACTAATTTTTACTTTTACAATTGATGGCGGCTCCTTGATTCTCCAGAATCCAAAAGTTGCAATAAAAAGTAAAACGCCGGCACATAAAAACAGTACACTGTAATTAATCGGATATTCATAGTAACGTAACATTTGTCTTACAATAAGAGCCGATGCAAATATCCCGATACTATTTATTATCTGCTTAGTGGAGAAGAATTTCAATCTTTTTTCCTCTTTGACTGCTTTACCAAGAATATCAGTATAAGAAACACCTGCAAATGAGCCGCTAAAAGAAAAGATTGAGATAAAGAAAAAAATTAAAAAAATAATAAGATCACTATTTAAAGAGCCGGATTTCAGGAAAACCAGAGAGAGGCTGATTAAAGCGGCAACTCTAAAATTAATTGCGAAAAGTAAATATTTTTTTTTAAGGGATTTATTTGATAAAAAACCGGCGAAAACCAGTTGGAAAAGGCTGGAGCCTCCTAGCATAATAGCCGTTAAAAACCCGAGGTGAATCGAGTTTCCTCCTGCTTTTATCAGCATTGATGGGATAATTGTATCCACATCCATAAAGTTTGAAGCAAATGCAAGAAAGGTTGAATGCCACAAAAAGGCATTAAAATTTATTTTTGAGTTTTTTTCTGTCAGTTCCATTGAGTAATTATTAATAATTTAACATCACTCAATTTATGACAATTTTTGATTTATTAATACTAAATTTTTTAAGGAAAGTGTGATTTTGAGTTTTATAGCAATAAATTGGGTGCCGCTACTAAAAAAACTTGCTAATGATATCATTGGAATCGATATCACCCATTATTCGACAAAGACAGGATACAATCCCCATGAAAGAGAACCTATCCTGTCTTAAAAGAAAAGTTAATCATTGAGTTAATTTACTTGGCTGATTTATCATCGACTTTACAGGTCGAAAGACCTAATGGTAAATACAGGGGACACCAACCGATGGCAGCGGTAAATAACGGAATAATTCCCACCGCACCCCACCAGCTGCTATAAAACAGCCCCGCAGCGATAATGATGATTCCTACAATCACTCTAAATATTCTGTCTCCTTTTCCAGCGTTGCATTTCATAAGAACTCCTTTAATGTGTAAAATAAATATCTTTAATTTAAAGGAATATACACTAATGTTTTCTGAATGTATGTAACAAAGTTACATTTCTACGATTTTTTTCAGCTTTTTTGAGTCTATGATAACTATTTTGCCTCTATGAAGTTCTATCAATCCTTCAATTTCATAGTCTTTGAGTATCCGGCTAACAACTTCCCGGGCGGTACCCAATTCATCGGCAATACTCTGGTGTGTAGCATTTAAAGATTTTTCTCCCTTTGTGTAAGCAGCAAGTATAAACCGGGCAATACGAATATCCATTCTTTTAAAAGCAATCTCTTCAACCGTAGTGATCACATCGGATAACCTGCCTGCCAATAATCCACATATATAATCGCGCCATTCCTGATAACGGTTAACCCATTCTTTAATCAGATTTGCAGGCATGGCAAGCGCTTGCCCTGTTTCTTCAACCTGTGCTATGGCTGGAAATGTGGAGTTATTTAAAATACCAGAAGCGGTTAATATACAGCCACTTCCTTTGCCGAAACGATAAAGAGTAATTTCCCTGCCGTTTTCTCCTATTTTATAGACGCGTATCTGCCCGGATAATAGTAAGGCAAAATTTTGGCATTGATCCCCTTCATGAAATACGATCTGTCCTTTTTTCATGTTCAGCAACACGGCATTGTTTTCTATTTCCCCGAAAACAGAGTCGGGAAGGTTGTTAAAAAACGGGTATTGCTCAATAAGCTGTTGTTGAAATGCCTTTATTTCCATTGAATGTCTTCCTTTAATAACAATATTTGGTCCTATTCTTGAAAGTTGTGCTTAATTTGGATAAACTTGTGTTCCGGCTTTTTGGGTTATTTTTACCTGTCAGATTAAATTAATTAAATTTAAAGCGGAAAAAAATAGTTTAATGAAAAATATTGAAATAATTATAATTGCTATAGGACTGGCAATGGATGCTTTTGCAGTCTCATTAGTAGCAGCATCTTCCGGGAGAATAAAAGGGAAACGTGCTGTTTTTCGTTTATCTTTTCATTTTGGATTATTTCAATTTCTTATGCCAATAATTGGCTGGTATACCGGTTCTGTTATTACGGATATGGTTCGAGCTGTTGATCATTGGATTGCCTTTGCATTGCTGGCTTTTGTAGGTGGACGTATGATTTACATATCGTTTAAAACCGGCGAAACTATTGATTATCCGGATCCATCAAAAGGATTTAGTTTGATCTCTTTATCCATAGCCACTAGTATTGACGCTTTAGCGGTTGGTTTTAGTATGGCCATGATCAATATTGATATTTTATATCCCAGTATTTTAATAGGCTTTACAGCGGCTGGACTTTCTCTAATTGGTATTTATCTTGGTAAAATATTGAACCGTTCATTCAGCTATATTATGGAACGGACCGGCGGTATTCTGCTAATTTTAATCGGATTAAAGATTTTATATGACCATCTTTTATAATAATTTTGAATATTTGCAATAAATCATATATTTTTTATACGGTCAGAATATTCTGAATGGTTATCTCCGTCAGACGGACAAGTCTAACAATTTGATAACGAATCAGGAGAAATGGAAAATTGCATTATTGCTTACTACAAAATTTTAAATATCCACATGATTTATCAGCAGCGGGTCGAGAGTTTAGAATTTGGATAAACAAGCACAAATCATTATCATACATTCTTTGGAGTATAGCGATGAAAAAACAGATATTATATTCATCTATTATTACGATAATTTTTTTAATCAATTATCCACAAAACTTATTTCCTCAAACAGGATTCCCCGATTGGCATGAATCTATTGTGGAATGGACAGTTTCCGGCAACGATACCTTTTACAGTAAATCCAATAATAGCGCTACTTTGTCATGGGCTGAAACCTATAATCTACAGACTTATAATTTAATGTTTGAAGTAGATAATGATACTATCTGGCTCAACAAACTGTCCAAACACGGTTATGATATTATGGCCAGCGCCCAGGATGTCCCCGATGATACATCCGTAAGTTATGACCCGAAAATTGCAGATGGCTATCTTGGATGGGGAACGGATCATTATTCGGACGATGGTAATTACACTGAATACCTTGTTCATGAAGGACATTTTTGCACAGAACTGGCAAAATTTGTTTTAACAGTCTATCAAAATGATGTATTATATAATCAATTCGGCACAAGAGCTGATTCAATTTTACACTTTCTGGAAAAAAATGTAGTCGGTAAATGGTATGCTGTTTGGGATTCAAACCTTGTCGTTAATCCGAGTGGTACTCTTGATGGATCATATCCCAATTGGGTTGGATCTGAAAACCTGAGTATTATTCCCGTCAACCAATATGTCGCATACGGCCATTTTTTACTTGAATTGATCCAGATATCCAAAACCAATTATTATACCCCATACAATACAGACTATCTGCCATGGTATCAGCAGGTTGTAACAGATATGGCAACAGAATTTCGGTCCATGCTGCATTATCTTCCTGAAATTGATGCTTATACCTGGAAATATGCAAAAAACTGTTGTACGAATGATGTGTCACACTCGGCCATTGATGTTATGTATGCTTACGAATGTTATCAAAATGGTATCGAATTTGATTTTACCGATATGAATCGATTCGCTAATTTATATGTCAGACAATTATGGAAAAACCCACAAAATGTCTGGGATGCGGAATTATGGGATTTTTTTGATCAAAGCGAATCCGGTGGAAACTATGATAAAGACTCACGTAAATGGGGCATATACACTCTTTTTAGTCCATGGATAGGCGGTATCCAAAGTGGTGTATACCGGAATTATGCCATTACCGGATCATACGGATGCCCCCAGGCCAGCGGAATCGCAACTTTAGCCTGGATAAATAAATACTGCCTTCCTCTAACTTCTCCCGTTAATGTTACGCTTAGTGAAAAAAATGGTGACGGAGATAATATGGCGGATCCTGGCGAAGAGTTGAATCTGTTCATTGGTATTTCCAACTGGGGTAATAAATCGCTTGATAGTCTGATAGTAACTATTCAAAGCGATGATGAACGAATAGAAATAACAAAAGCCATAATGCGCTATCCGCTAATAGGATCGATGGATACTGCAATATCCCAATTAGATACTTTTGCCTTTAAAGTTAAAGAGGATGTTTCAAATGGCGGTAAAGTTCTTTTGCGTATATTAATGAAATATAAGGGGAAAACCGTAAAAGATTCGGTTTATTTAACCATTAATCCTGTTTCCGTACTATTAGTTGATGATGACGGTGGCGCTGATTTTGAAAGCTATTATACAAATGGCGTATTAGACAACATCGCAAGTTATACTCGTTGGGATATGAATAAACTTGAAACACCGACCGCCTATCTCAATAAATATAAAACAGTCATTTGGTTTACCGGAGATGATTCTCTAAACACCTTGACCAAAGAAGACAGAGAAGGTATCAAAGCTTATTTGGATGGTGGAGGCAAATTTATACTATTCAGCTCTAAAGTACAGGATGATTTATTAGAAAGTGAGCAGCCGGATACCTCATTTTTCGAAAACTATCTGCATACTTACACCAATGAGCATTGGCAACGGAATGACTACTTCACCTTGACGGTAGTAAATCAACATATCTATCCAAGTTTATATTTATCTCTCACTCCCAAAAGTAATCACATTTTCCGGGCAATAAACAGTAAACCGGAGTCTAATATCCTGGTGAAATATTTCTTCGGAGGAGGTTCTGCGGGCGGAATTTATACTCTTTCAACACACAGGATGGCCTACCTGACCTTTGGTGTGGAAAATTTAATAGACGGACTTGATGAAGCGGCACAAATTGAAAGAAGGCGCTTCTTTTTATCAGGAGTAATGAGTATTCTGAACGAAACAACGTCAATAAAAAACTCAAAAAGTAATATTCCGACTGAATTCCGGCTGAGCGCCTATCCAAATCCATTTAACAGTCAGGTTACTTTTAAGTTTTATAATACAAGCGAACAAACCATAAAGCTTTCCATTTATGATGTGCGTGGCAAGCTCGTAAAATCATTATCCGTTAAAAATGCAAATAGTATTCAATGGAATGGTAAAAACCAGGAAGGCCTTCATACAGGAAGTGGAATTTATCTCGTTAGAGTTCAAAATGGCGATACGGTAAAAAACTATAAAATAGTACAGATTAAATAAAGCTTAATTCTAATCTTATTAATAAGGATACATATCATGGTTTCAAGTAAATTCAGATGGATATTTATTACTCTTTTGCTGATTTTTGTCAACCTTCATGCTCAGACAATCACCAAAGGACCTTATTTGGCTGATCCGCAAAAGAATTCAATAACAATTCGTTGGGAATGTGACAGTCAACTCCTCTTTTGGGTAAAATACGGATCCGAGAAATCACTCTCCTCAAGTGTAGAAGGAACTTTAATCGGAACGAAGGAAGATCATTTTCTGTATGAGGCAAATATTAACGGCTTAATCTCCGGTAAATATTATTCCTATCAAATTAATTCAGAGAGTGTCAAAAGCACGATTAATACATTTAAATGCAATTTACCGGTAAACAAGCCCGTAACTTTTGTCGTTACGGGAGACAGCCGCTCCCGTCCGCAGGTTTTCGGAGCAATTGTAGAGCATGTGAATCAACTTAATCCCGATCTGATTATAAGTATGGGAGATTTGGTAATAGAA
>JAUVIB010000367.1 GCA_030592985.1 Calditrichaceae bacterium
GCCCTTCCTACACCTCATAACCTATTGTTTTTTCACCTTTTATAGATCATATTATCAACCGCAAGTCCATTGGCATTAATATTGCATGGAATAGGCTGGAGATTCTTATGAAAATTGCAATTGCTGCATGGAAAGGCAAAATATCACCGGTTTTTGATTCAACAGCGCATATTGTAATCGCTGATATTGAAGATAACAGGATTACGAATCAAGAACTTATCAGTTTAGAGTGTTTGACACATTATCAGCGTGTAGAGTTATTGGATAGATTGGACATTAATATTTTCGTTTGTGGTGGTATAACACGACCTCTTTTAGAAAATATTCGCAGTAAAGATATCGTGGCAATCCCTAATATTTGTGGTGATGTGAATATAATTTTAAAAGCTATTAGTGATGGGAAAGATATAAAGACATTGTTTTCAGTACCGGGAAAAATAAATAAGGAGAACTTATAAATGAAACAATCCCGACGCGATTTTTTTAAAACTGCCGGACTAATCGGAGCCGGAGCCTCCGGATTAAATCCGGAGAAGGCTAAAGCCGCACCTGTAAATATTATCTCCGATGATCGGATGGGTGTATTGATTGATACCACGGTTTGTATTGGATGCCGCAGATGTGAATATGCCTGCAAAGGCGCCCATGACATCCCTCAGGGCTCTCTGCAGGACTATGATGATCGCTCCGTATTTGAGAAATTACGAAGGCCGGAGATTGACGCCTTAACGGTAGTAAACGAATTTACAAACAGCAAAGACCCAGATACGCCTATCGATGTAAAAGTTCAATGTATGCATTGCGACTATCCTGCCTGTGTGTCTGCATGTATTGTCGGCGCTATTTCAAAGCAGGAGAATGGTTCAGTTATTTGGGATACAGATAAGTGCATCGGCTGCCGTTATTGTATGATAGCCTGTCCTTTTCAGGTTCCTGCGTTTGAGTATAATAAGGCGCTTCAACCGGATATTGTAAAATGTGATTTCTGCTTCGACCGGACCAAGGACGGCGGCATACCCGCTTGTGTGGAAATATGCCCCATGGAAGCGTTAACCTATGGTAAACGCTTTGAACTGGTCAAACTAGCACATAAAAAAATCGCCAATAATCCGGATAAATATATTGATCATGTTTATGGTGAAACAGAAGTGGGCGGTACTTCATGGATGTACCTCGCAAGTAAAGATTTTAAGGAATTAGCTTTACCGGAGCACAGCGATGAGCCGGCACCCGGAGCATCAGAAGCATTGCAACACGGTATCTTTAAATATTTTATACCACCGGCTTCTTTATTCGCTCTTCTCGGCGGTATTATGTGGCTGGGCAAAAATAAGAATGAATCTGAGTTAGGAGAATAATATGCACTCATTAATGAAAGCGATGCCCATAAAAAGGAATTTTTTTACGCCGCTAACTATCCTTATGTTTATTCTTATTATCAATGGATTGGTATTTGCATTTTTTAGGTTTACATCTGGAATAGGATCAATTGCAAATTTAAACAACCAATTTCCCTGGGGAATTTGGATAGGCATTGACGTTGCAGCCGGCGTCGCTCTGGCCGCGGGCGGATTTACCACGGCGGCTTTGGCCTACATTTTTCATAAGGATGAGTTTCACGATATTGTCCGTCCGGCTCTTTTAACCGCTATGTTGGGTTATACTTTTGTTGGTCTGGGTGTTATTTTCGATATTGGCCGTTCTTATTATATCTATCATCCAATGTATATGTGGAATGGAAATTCTGTTATGTTTGAAGTAGGTCTTTGTGTATTTGCTTATGTTACAACCCTGTATATAGAATTTATACCAATCATTACCGAACGTTTTATTGGTCGTGTTAATTTGAGGGGAATTTTCTCCAGATTTAACAAAGTAATTGAAACTGTTATTCGAAATTTAGACCGTATTATGGATAAGGCGTTATTCTTTTTTATAATTCTTGGTGTGGTTTTATCCTGTCTGCATCAATCATCTCTGGGTACATTAATGATGATTGCCGGTACAAAGATACATCCGTTATGGCAAACACCGATTGCACCTTTGCTATATCTTCTTTCAGCGATTGCCGTTGGGTTCCCCATGGTTATAATGGAATCTTTGATTTCTTCCCGATCCTTTAGTTTGAAAACCGAGATGAATCTATTATCAAAACTGGGTCGTTTTGTGGGACCTTTGCTTGCTATTTATTTGGCCTTCAAGTTGGGAGATATGGCCATACGAGAAACATTTGTTTACTTAAATGAATTTAATCTTGTGAGTGTTATGTATACTATTGAAGTAGTGTTCGGAATTATTATACCGCTTAGAATGTTCCTTTGGGATAAAGTTCTTAAGTCGCCATTCTGGGTATTTGTAGCTTCCAATTTGGTTATCTTTGGTGTCCTGTTAAATCGTTTTAATAATTTTATTATTGCATATACGCCTTTGTACGCGGATAAGCCTTACTGGCCAAGTATTGGTGAGATTTCCGTTACTATTGGTTTTATTTCTTTGGAAATTTTATTATATAGAATGCTTGTTATGATCTTTCCGGTAATTAGTCAACCGATAAAAACCTCCACAGCTAAAACGAAAATTGCATTAAAGGGGGTAATACGATGAAGTTATATAGAAAATTATTACTGGTGATTGTGATTATATCGAGCACCAGTTTATGGTCTCAGTCAAAGATTCAAAAATACCATTATCAAATGCCGTTAAATTGCAGTGAGTGCCATAGTTGTGATAAACCAACGCATAAAGATCCATGCTTAATAGTTTGTCCCGATTTCAAAAGAGAAGGCTTAACACTTCAGAATACTGCAGAAGAAGCGCCGGAACTAATTACCATAGATAAACTGGCAAGAGTTTATGAACCTAGTATATTTACTCATAAATTGCATGCGGAAATGTCCGAAATGTCAGGAGGCTGCATAACCTGTCATCATTATAATCCACCGGGGAAAGTTTTGGCCTGCATTGAGTGCCATGAGCCCTCTAAGAAACGAACAGATATCAGTAAACCCGGCTTAACAGGCGCTTATCATCAGCAGTGCTTAAGTTGTCACCGCGAGTGGAGTCACAAAACGAACTGTACTGTTTGTCATGCCGAAAAAGGCAGTGTGCATACTTCGGATAAATCAGAATTTGCAGGGAAAAGTCACTCACGTATCGAAATGCCCAAAAAGCTGGTTTATCAGACGGAGGAAGAGGACAATCCTGTTGTTACATTTTTCCATACCGCTCATGTTGAAGTCTATGGAACAAAATGCACGGATTGCCATCAAGACGAATCCTGTAGTCGCTGTCATGATATGGTGAAAAAGCAGGAAATTGCAGAGAAGGAATCCCATGAAAATTGTATCAAATGTCATGAGAAAGAGATAGATAATAAGTGCGAAAGATGCCATGATAGCAAGGAGAGACCTCCATTTACACACGAAAGAGTTGGCTGGAAACTAAAAAAATATCATGCAACACAGAATTGTCAGGTTTGTCATAATGAGACTAAGTCTGCAAAGCTTAGCAAAAAGTGTGCTACCTGCCATAAAAACTGGGAAAGTGGATCATTTGATCATGGAACTACCGGCTTGGTTTTAGATGATGAGCATATAGATCTTGATTGTAGTGATTGCCATATCAATAGTAATTTTGGTAAAAAACCTTCCTGTGATGATTGTCATGAGGATAATTTTTACCCGAAGATGAAACCCGGTGAACTAAAATAAGTTTAAAATATTATTTATTTATAGAATAATTTTGTTTATATTTATGAGTCGGTTCTAAAAACCAGCATTAGTCATTCTGAATCCGTAAAGCGGGAGGGCTACTTCACATCCTGGAATGACAGTTATGTACATTTTTAGAGTAGGCTCATTTATTTATAGTTAATGAAAGAAAAGTGATATGTTCAAAAAGATTGTGCTTAAATTGATCGTTACTGTTAGTATTTCTATTACTATTATTATTGGTATTTTTTCTTACCTAAATGTGCAATCACAAAGTAATTCGCTATTATCAGAATTGGCGCGTCATACCAGCCAGCAAAGCGAAACGGTTAAAAGCAGTA
>JAUVIB010000265.1 GCA_030592985.1 Calditrichaceae bacterium
AATATTTGATAAATTCAAGATTCGAAAATGAAAAGGGCCCGTAGCTCAGTTGGTTAGAGCAGCCGACTCATAATCGGCTGGTCCGGGGTTCGAGTCCCTGCGGGCCCACTTTTAAAAGGGAGAAAGATGTTTCTCGGTAATAAAAAAATCGTAACATAAATTAAAAAAGTGCATTTCTTGAAAATCAAGAAATGCACTTTTTTTATGTATAAAATGTAGGAGAATTTTAAAGTGCAAAAAACCACATATGCCTTAATTGAATTACAGGAAGTGGATTACCGTTTAGACGAATTAATGGAGGAACGCGGAGATTTACCACTCATTGTCGAAGATCTTAAATCCAAATTGGATGTTAAAAAGAGTGATTTGGAGCTGTTAACAAGCGGCGTAAAAGAAAACAAATTACTTGTTAAAAATTTGGAAATCAGCATTGAAGATGCAAAAATAAAACTAAAAAAATATGAAGACCAACTTTATCAAGTTAAGACCAATAAGGAATATGATGCTATAACACTAGAAACGGAATCGGTTAAGGAACAGCTCGATACATTTGAGACCGATATCATAGAAAATACGGATAAAATAGAAAAATATATTGAAGAAATAGATATATTGGAATCTGAGATTGAAAAACTTAATAGTGAGTACGAAGAAAATACAATAGAGCTTGAGTCTAAAATGCGGTCAACGGCAGAAGAGGAAAACATACTGCTTCAAGAGAGAAAAATCATTATTGATGGGTTTAACCAAAATATAATAAAAACATATGAAAAAGTTCGAAAAGCAAGAGATGGTATGGGTGTTGCAAATATAAAGAATGCTGTTTGCGGAGGTTGCTACTCTTATATACCACCACAAAAAATTGTTGAAATTAAAAAAATGAAAAAAATATATACCTGTGAATTTTGCGGTAGAATCTTGGTTTATAACAAAGCTCAGGATGATTAAAATTTCATTCAATTAAAATAAATATAGTCATTAACCACTATGGTTATTGTTAAAAAAGAATTAAAATAAAAATAAATAATCCAAAGTAAACCGGGTAGTCACGCCTGTAAAGGTGAGGAAAGTCCGAACATCAACGGGAAAAAATTTTTGCGAAAGCAAAAACTGCCGTTAGGCGGATGGATAGTGTCACAGAAAAAATACCGTCCACATTTTGTGGATAAGGGTGAAATGGCGAGGTAAGAGCTCACCACTTTGTTCTTTCGGGATAGCCTGTTAGGCTCGTTTTAACGCAAAGGTATGACAAACCCATTTTGATGCAAAACCAAATAAAGAAGAAAATCACATTGTGATGCGTAATTCCCATTACGCGTCTGCTTTAGCAGACACACTTCAGGGTAGGTCGCTTAAATTAATCGGCAACGGTTAATTAAGATAAATGGCTACCATCCCTATCAAGGGATACAGAATTCGGCTTACAGGTTTATTTTGGATTTTAATAAGGATGGTCGCCATGCTCTATCAATGGAAGTTACCCGATAAAGTCGACCCAGATATTATTTCACATATTTCTCAGAAATTTCAACTAAATCCTCTTATAGCCAATATTTTATACAACAGAAATATTATAGAAGATCAGGAGATTTATCATTTTTTTAATGATAAATTAGACAAATTATTTGATCCCTTCTTGTTGAATGGAATGGATATTGCCGTAATGCGTATTATCTCTGCCTTGCAAAAGGGAGAGAAGATAATGATATACGGTGATTATGACGTTGATGGAGTTACCAGTGTTTCAATTCTTTATGACAGTTTGTTTCAAATAGGCGGAAAAGTCCTTTTTTATATTCCGGACCGCTTTGATGATGGATACGGATTATCTGAAACAGGTATTATTAAAGCGAATGAACGAGGGGTATCGCTTATCGTAACCGTTGATTGCGGCACAACGGCTGTTGAGGAGGTAGAGTTTGCAAAAAGTCTTGGGATAGAAACCATTATTTGTGATCACCATGAACAGAGTGATAAAATCCCGGATGCTGTAGCGCTATTAAATCCCAAATTAATAGGTTCCAATTATCCATTCCGCGAACTTGCAGGCTGTGGTGTGGCGTTTAAACTGCTTCAGGGTTTAGTGGATAGATTGGGCCATAAAAAAGATTTTGCTTACAAATATCTTGATTTAGTAGCTATTGGGACAGCTGCGGATATTGTTGATTTAACTTCTGAAAACAGGATAATTGTGAAATATGGCCTAAAACTGATCAATGAATCTCCCCGCGATGGTGTTTATGCATTAATGGAACAATGCGGTTTAATTAATCAAGAGTTAACCGTTAACTCTATTGTGTTTAATATCGCTCCGAGAATAAATGCAGTCGGCAGAATTTCTAATGCAAAAAAAGCGGTGCATCTTTTAACAACAACCAGTTTACAGCAGAGTAGAAATATCGCTCAGATCCTCGAGAAAGAAAATAATACACGCCGAAGTATTGATGAGGTTACTTTTAAAGAGGCGGAAGAAATCATTGAACAAACTGTTGATCTGGAAAATGATAATATCCTTGTTCTTGCCAAAACTGATTGGCATGTTGGAGTACTTGGAGTTGTTGCATCACGATTAGTTGAGAAACACAAAAGACCGGTTATTCTGATTTCAATTATTGATGGAATTGGAAAAGGTTCTGCCCGTACAGTGCGTAATGTTAACATTTTATCACATATCAAACTTTCGGAATCATTATTAATCACCTACGGGGGGCATCAATACGCTGCAGGGTTAACAATTGCCGAGACAAATATCGAGGATTTTAAAAATCGTTTAATTGATTCTACTGGCAGTGAAATATCACTTGAAGAAATGAAACCAAAGTTAAATATTGATTTCGAAGTTATGTTAGAACAATTTAATAGTGATTTTTTTAAAGGTTTAAAATTGATGGGACCATTTGGTCCGGGTAATATGCGCCCCATATTTACTACTCACGGACTCCAGGTATTCGGTAGAGTTGATATTGTAGGAAATAATCATCTTAAAACCAAATTCAAACAAAATGGCGTTGTCCTTGATGCCATCGGATTTAACCTTGGTGATTATGCCCATGAATTCTATAATACGAAAGATAAATTGTCAATAAGTTATGTTATTGAAGAAAATAATTGGAATGGAAGAATAACTATCCAAATGAGAATAAAAGATTTTGAGGTTGAAGAATAATGAAGAATAATGATATTGATTTAACTTTATTTGAATTACTTAAAAAAACACGAGAAAATCAAAAATTAACTCTTAAAGAAATTTCTCAAAAGAGTCGGATTAGTATTAAATATCTTGAGGCGTTAGAATTAGGAAATTATAAAGAAATTCCATCGATTTATGATAAATTGTTTTTTCAGACATACCTGTCTTTTCTAAATATTGAAAATAAAGATAAAATTTTAGATGAATATAATGTTATCAGAGGAGAAGGCCAATTACCAGAGAAATTTACTGATATAGAAATTAAAAATGATGGGAATTTTTTTAATCATATTAAAAAAATTTATTTCATCTTACCAGCGTTAGTATTAATCATAATCGTAATAATTTTAGCCATGTACACAAAGCAGGACGATGATCAGGGGATGTTGCCTGTAAAAGAATTGACAGTTAAAGATGTCGTTGAGGAAATTAACAAAAAAGAGCTTGAAGAGATAGTTGCTGCTCAATCAATAAAAGACAGTCTTGCCGGAAAAGAGAAGGTGTCAGTAGATATTTTTGCTTTGGAAAAAACATGGATAAGAGTTATTAAAGATCACAAAGATACGACAGAATACATGCTTATACTTAATGATAAAATAGTGATTTCTGCCGATTCAGTTTTAACTTTTCTCATTGGAAATGCCAATGGTTTGAAAATGACTGTGAATGGAAAAGATGAAGGCAAAATTGGTAATAAGGGCGAGATTATTACCTTTATGAAAGTGACACCAAAAGGTATTGTTGCTAAAAATATTAAACAGCCCATTAAAGGGAATAAGGTTGATACACTTCAAAATAATTAATATTGCGATATTTTTTTTCTTCATAAGCTGCGTAACACCTCTTTTATCGAGAAAAGAGGTTCACAATAATATAGAAATTCTATATGGGAGTATTTCCCTTGAACAACTATATTTTGATTATCCTAAATGGAAAAATATAGAGTCACAGTATCAACCAGACAATTCTGTTATTCACCAATTAAAAAAGATAGATGAAAACTATAAAGTTATTGTATTTCTGGGTACTTGGTGCAGTGATAGTAAACATGAAGTACCTTTATTTTACAAAGTTTTAAAAAATGCAAAAATCAATAATAAACTGGATATTCAATTATGGGCCGTGGATCAGGAAAAACACCTAAATAATAATCTTCCACAAGAGAACGAAATAGAACTTATACCAACATTTATTTTTTATAAAAATGATCATGAAATAGGAAGGATAATTGAAACACCTGACAATAGTATGGAACAGGACATACTTAATATCTTAATAAAAGGAAAGAATGAATCTAAATAAATCAATAATCTTTTGGTCAATATTTCTTCTACTATATACATATTCCTTTTCGAAAGAGATGATCAGTGCGCATAAAGGTATGGTGGTCACCGCAGATTCCCTGGCATCAGAGATTGGTCTCAATATTCTTAAATCGGGAGGTAATTCAATTGACGCAGCCGTTGCTATTGGCTTTGCTTTGGCTGTAGCATATCCTAATGCAGGCAATCTTGGCGGTGGTGGATTTATGGTGATTCGTGACGCAAAAGGAAATATCTTTTGTCTGGATTATCGTGAGAAAGCACCTCTTAAAGCTAAAAGCGACATGTATGTTGACCCAAAAACCGGTAAAGTTTTGGAAAATTCCAGTACTCTGGGTTATCTCGCGGCGGGTGTTCCCGGTACTGTACATGGATTATGGAATGCACACAATAAATTTGGCAAGCTTAAATGGTCTGATTTACTTAAACCTGCAATTACGTTAGCAGAGAAAGGATTTAAACTTAGCCCTAAAAAAGCTGCTCTATTTTTAAGTTATATAGATCGTTTTTTACTTTTTCCTTCAACAAAAAAAATCTTTTTAAAAAATGGTAATTTCCCTTACGCATCCGGTGATATATTTATGCAGCAAGATTTGGCAGAAACAATAAAAAGAATTGCTCAAAATGGGGTAAAAGGGTTCTATGGCGGAGAGACGGCACTTCTTTTTGAAAAGGATTTCAAAAAGAATAATGGTTTGATTACTCGAAAAGATTTAAGTGTATATGAGTCTCGGTGGCGTAATCCTATAACGATATCGTATAGAGGATATAAAATTTACTCAATACCACCACCCAGCT
>JAUVIB010000213.1 GCA_030592985.1 Calditrichaceae bacterium
AACCAAATATGGCGGCTCCTTTCTTGAATTAGGTGTTGGCGCGCGACCTCTCGGTATGGGTAGCGCCTATGTCGCTCTGAGTGATGATGCTTACGGTTTCAACTGGAATCCGGGTGGACTAGCCTTAACGGGAAATATTCAGGCAGCATCTATGTATGCCGACCTATTCAATACCCTGGAACAGCAAAGTTTTCTTAGCGCTGTTGTTCCTGTATTTGGCAGCGCTACTTTTTCAGTAGCCTGGGTAAGGTTAAGTATCGATAATATCCCCAAATTTTTATATGAAGATAATCCAAATATTACGGCCGGGATGAGGGTAAACGGGGATCCTAGTTTGTGGTTAAATTATCCGGCAGCGGATGTCTTCAGCAGTTTTGAGGAAGCCTATTATCTGACTTTCGCCAAATATAAAAAATGGAATATGAATTTAGGATGGCAATATTTTGAAATTCCCGTGGATATTGGCTATGGTATGAATTTTAAAATTTTACGAAAATCCATAGATCAGAATAGCGCCTCGGGTATAGGGATTGACATTGGCGGTGTAATCAGGTTTCCACTCAATCAGATATTCCAGACTGTATATGTAGGAGACTTATCCTTTGGCTTGAATATACAGGATTTGACAAATACACAAGTTAAATGGGATACTGATTCCAAGGCTGTTGACCGGATTGAAAGAAATTATAAATATGGAATGGCTTATATTCAACCGCTTCAATTTGCAAACAGCCAATTTACTTTTGCTTTTGACTATGATTCCAGATATGGCGGATACAGCCATTTGGGTGGAGAAGTACTATATAATTCACTTTTTGCCGTGCGTATTGGTGTAAATGATCGAGATTTTACAACCGGTGCGGGGATTTATTTTTGGAAATTTAAAATAGATTACGCTTATCAAAGTCATGACCTAGGAAATTCGCATAGAGTATCCCTGTTGTTTGGGTTGTAAAATAGGGTAAAAACACCAAGAATCTGTCATTTAAATTATTCTCCTGCCTGAGGCATGGCTTCATGTTACCTGCTTTAAACATACAGGTACAAGCTTAAGCAGGAATCTAATACTTTATGATATAGATTTCCGATAGAAACATTCGGGAATGACAAACTGCGACATACTGTTCGAAGGAAAACTTTAAAAATTGAGTTATTACAAATTTCTATACAATAAAATAAACAACAATATATAATGAAAAAAATAATACTTTTAATAATTAGCTTTTCTTTTATTATCTCTTGCTCCTCAACAGGCCCGGGAGATCCGGAGCCGCCTGAAAGAGTATTAATGATAGATCGTCCCGATGGTGCAGATACACTGGAGTTTATTAGGGGGATAAGCACATTACCCGGTAATGAAGATAAAATACAAATTATGTGGCATAAACCCGGTATTAACGAAAATATAAAGTCTTTTAGAATCTTTAGAAGTGCGGATAAAGAGGGCTTAATTAATTATAATCTATATTTTACTCTCGTTATAAATAATCCGGGTAATCCCGATACAATTTTTATTGATTCTGGTGTTGAAATTGGGAAACCATATCATTATTTTATTACAGCGATTAATAATGATAATTTGGAAAGCGAACCATCCGATACAGTTTCTTTTAAATTGTTATATAAAGCCGAATTATTGGATCCCCAAAATGGTGTGGAAATTAATCAAAGGGAACCCATCACTTTTCATTGGAGGAGAGAAAATACTCCGCCTTATTATATTGTTAGAATTGAAGAATATTATACGGATACTTTTCATCCGTTAATCTATGTTAACAAGATTTTTAATTATAATTATGATCCTGATCAAGTTTATACACTAAGTCAGGAAATAGTTGAGGATATATTAAAAGATGGTAGAACATATCGGTGGAGGATTGATTCAATTGAAGACCCTTCATCGCCGGTTAATAATCCGTTAGTAAAAATTTACTCCGAATCTCAATCAGAATATTTTACATTTAAGATTAGGTGGTCAGCTAAATGAGAAAATATTACATTTTATTAGTTCTATTAATTTCTTTTTTAAATGCCAACGCCCAGTCTTTTGAGGGAGATATGGGAGGAGGACAAAATTATCCTCAAACATCCGATAGACCTGCTCAGTATATTTTGGGTAGCGGAGATATACTGCTAATAAATATTAATTTATGGGGATTTGTACAACGTCCGGGAATATATAGTATTCCAAGTTCCTATACATTGATCGATTTAATATCGTCCGCGGGAGGTCCGCGTGAAAATTCAAGATTGAGTGAAGTACGAATTGTTCGCAAAAATCAGGAAGTTCTTGTCGTTGATGTAGAAGAATTTTTAAAAACAGGGGATATTGGTAAATTACCCATTCTGCAGCCGGGAGATACGGTTGTGGTTCCGGGAAGTTTGACCAATATATTTTTAAATATTGTGGCATTTATGCGGGATATTGCGATTATTGTTAATGTATTTGTTTTAGCAAGCAGGATATAAAAATAAAAATCAATTTTTATTTTTATTATTTCTTTTTATTTAGTAATTTCTTATCTTTAAGATAATCCTTTAATTTAAAATTCTAAATTTTCAATGCCAGCTGGAGATCAGGATGAAAAGATATCTTATAGGCATTTGCTTTTTATTGATAGCTAATAGTCTATGGGCACAAATGACCAATAGTTATGGAACCTTTATCCATACCTATGATGCTCGTACATTTAATCCGGGAAAAATAGGCATCTATAATAATTTAAATTTTTACTCAAAGGTTTCTGAATTGATTGATGCCGACAATCCGTCTAGTGACTTTCGTGCTAATAACTATTGGACGGTTGGCGATAACTTTTCTGTTAGTTACGGTATTATGGAGCACTTTGACGCATCACTTGGTATTCGAATTTATCAGGATACTAATGTGAAAGAGGATAATAATCTCCCTGATGACCTTTTTCTGACCTTAAGGGGTGGTTCTTTCTCTTTTAGCAATAATCATTTTCATCAGGCAGCTATTGTTAGCTTTCGCTTTGCTACTGCAAAATATCATAATTATTTATGGTCTGAATTTTCCAGTGACGCTGCTTTAGAATATGGTATTAAATGGGCATTGAGTTATTATAGTGACAATTATTTAATGGAGAAAAAGTTTAATCTGCATTTTAACCTTGGTTATTGGAATCATAATGAAAAAGGCACAGATTTGTATGAATTAGCAAATGGTGATCAATTATCAGGTTCCGTTAATTCCAGTAGTCTTGATTTGGCGTTGGCTGCAGTTTTTCCTACACGAAATTTTGATTTTCGTTTTGAATTGACCGGTATGTATTATTTAACAAGTCCCGATAGTTTTGTGTATGCCCGCGACAGCTATACTTATTTTACACCCAGTATAAAATATAAAGCTTCTTCAAGAATTTCTCTTGATTTTGGCGCTGACTTTCGCTTGTCTCCGGATAATCGAAAAATTCCTTCATGGATGCATCATCCTTCAAAGCATTTAAATTTACCAAAAACGTATGTCCCCTGGAAATTGAATTTTGGCGTAAGCTTAGCTTTTGGTAAAAAGGCAGAAGAGGTTTCAGTTCAATATAAAAGATCCAAGGATAAAGAAAAGGCTGAGTTGCTTAATAAAGTTCATGATGAAGAGCAAAAGTCGAAAAATAAACAAGAAGAAATAATAAATCTCCGTAAAGTTGGAGATCAAGTCGAAAAAGATATTGAAGAATTGCGTAATAAATTGGAAGATTAATAGATAACTTATTATATTTTCAATAGTTTATCTTGATATCGAGTAAAAAATTAATTAGATTGTACCTAATATTCACGTTACTTTTTCCACATAATGATAAATATCGAAGGTTTAGGGAGGTAAGTATGAAAAAGCTTGGCTACATTATTCTGTTTCTAATAACAGCATCAGCGTATGGCCAGCTACCAAACGGAAGCTATAGTTTAATCCATACCCAAACAGCAAGGACGTATGAACCGGGCAGGTTAGAGCTGAAAATGAATATGAATTTTTACACAAAATTGGCAGACTATATCAATGATCCGTCGCTTAAGCCTGCTGATTATAATGCTTTGAATATGTGGGTGTCTCAGGGAAATATAAATTTAACTTATGGTATTGTAAATCATCTCGATTTTACTCTGGCGACTATGATTTATCAAAGTACTCAAACGGGTGATAAGTATAACCTTCCAGATAATGTTACTCTGATGATGAAGCTTGGCAACTATGCTTTTGCAAAAAGAATGTTTATGGCATCGGCCATATTGAGTACAAAATTCTTTACTGGGAATTATTGGAATTATCCTTTTGCTCAATACCAGAGTGGTGGTCTCGAATATGGCCTAACCGGCGCTTTAACCTATTTTTCTGATCCCTATTTACCGGAGCGGGCATTGAGTGTCAGTTTGAATTTAGGATGGTGGAATCACAATGATGCCGGTAGAGAAGTTTATGGAAAACAAACAGCCTCTGTTAATGCTACTGAATTTCAATATGGGGTTGGCTTGGTCTATCCTACAGAAAAATTCGATTTTATATTGGAAATGAATGGAATGACATATTTAACACAACCTGATTCTTTCGTGTATTCAAGAGATGACTGGATGTATGTGAGTCCCGCAATACGCTATAAAGCATTGCCCTGGATGTCCATTGATCTTGGTGTTGATATTAGGCTTAGCAGCGGAGATTTCAGTTCCTATAGGGCTGAGGATTTGGTAAATCGTGATTTACCTGTTTATTCCACATGGAAAGTACAGCTGGGGGCTAACTTCAAAATATTACCGATGGGTGTAACCGGTAAAACAGCATCTGAACGTGAGCGTGAGGTTTTCAATAAACGTGTCGATTACTTCCAGAACATTATTAAAGAACGTGATGAGTCTGAAAATATTCAGCAAGAACTTGATAAGCTTAAGGAAGAAAGAAAGCAAGCTGAAGAAGAGCTTGAAGAGCTTAAACAGATTCTTCAGGAAGAAGGAAATTAAAATTATTAAAACCCGCTTCAAGCGGGTTTTTTTATTTTTATAGAAATAAAGTAAAATTCTCCCCGTAATAAATCCGTTTGTCATTATCATTATCTTGATATAAATTGATTTAAGCTTTAAATTTACCAGAAATAAATTCTGAGGATAGAGATATTTAGATTTATAGTTCTGGATTTAATTGTAGACAGGAATTATATTGATCCAATATTAAAGAGTTTTTGTCTTATTCTTGAATCTGAGAGAGATAAGGATGGAGTTGAATATAATTTCGCTCTGAATAAAGAAATTTTGAAACATTATTGTGGTAAATGTCATATAAAAAGGATAGAGGTCTAAATGCGACCTGACGTTATTGAGTTTGTAAAAAAATCAAAAGAACGTTTGACAAGTTTACGAGGTTATCTTTGACATAGAAAACAAAGAAACTGAAATCAAGGAACTAGAAAAAAAGACAATTAGGGATGGTTTCTGGGATAATCGGGAAGAAGCTCAAAAAGTACTGCAGAAAATAAATCAACGCAAAGACTGGGTTGATAAATGGAACGAATGTGCCGAGCAAATTGAAGAAATCGATTATTTGATAGAACTTTATGATGACGAGCCAAATGATGAAACAGAGCGGGATACTGATTCACAGCTAACTATCATTGAAACAAGTCTTTCTGAAATAGAGTTTCGCAGAATGCTTGGCGGGAAAGACGATGCCAGAAATGCTATCCTGACGATTCATCCGGGAGCAGGTGGAACAGAGAGTATGGATTGGGCAGGGATGCTCATGCGCTTGTATCTTCGCTATGCTGAACGGCATGATTTCAAAGCCGATGTCATGGATTATCAGTACGGTGATGAAGCCGGTATAAAGAGTGTTACCATTGATATAAATGGAATGTATGCTTTTGGTTATTTAAAAGCAGAAGCCGGTGTTCATCGCTTAGTCAGGATTTCACCTTTCGATTCAAATAGTAGAAGACATACCTCCTTAGCATCTGTTTTTGTAACACCTGAAATTGATGATGATATTGACATTGAAATTAATCCACAGGATTTACGGATTGATACATACAGGGCCAGCGGGGCTGGGGGACAACA
>JAUVIB010000505.1 GCA_030592985.1 Calditrichaceae bacterium
GCGCTTTGCAGCTGGGGAATAGATGCGCTAATATTAGGCAGTTTAATAATATTGGCCTCGGGCGTCTTGGCGAGATCACCAAGCTGCTGCAAAAAATCCGGAATTTTTTGATCCTGCGTAAGCTTTTCAGGAAAGTTTGCTATGATTCTGCCTGCAAGTGAGATATCTATTGTTTCCACTTCAACACCGGAGCCCTTGGTAAAAGCCTGAACGATTGGAAGTAAAGAATAGGTGGCCAATGCCGGCGCTTCATCTACCTTAGTCCAAATAATTTTAGCTGATTTCATGTTATATCCTCTATTTAAAAAATTTAATTCTTCTTTTTACCTTATCGGAATACTCTTTTCCACATATGGGTAAGCGAATTGCATCCATTAATAACAAGATTGAAATTTAAGGAAACGTTAGTATTCATGCAAGAATGAAAATAGAAAAAAGTAAAGAAATCCGTATAGTTAAATCCTGCTATTTATCAACTTCCATTCAGAAGCGCTGATTTTACGAAACGGTCTTTAAATTTAATCCTGCCAATATTCTATTTGCTTTTAAATCAATAAACCGTTTAATTTGAAATAAATTAAATAAATACATCATTTGCTCAAATAAATATCATTTAAGTCCATTAATAATATGGGATTGCTTCGTCGCTCATTCTTCAGTCCTCCATGCCTAAGGCAGGCAGCGCGTAATGACACATAGTTCCTGTCATTGCGAGCGTTAGCGAAGCAATCCCATCAGGATAACTAAACTAAAGATATAATCAATAAATTATTATCAGATCGGTAGTAATGAAATATTTATCAAAAACTACATTTTGGCCATTTATACTATTTTTTGTATTGATCAATAGTCATAATAATTACGCTAATATATCTTCAATTGTAAATCGTGTTGATTTTAAAGGAGAATTTAGCTTTTCAAATAATGATTTATTAAAAATAAGTAAAATAGCTCTAAAACAACGCTATTTTCCTCAACAGCTTCCGAAAGCTATTGAGAATATCGAACACTATTTTGCAAAAACCGGCTATCTGTTCAGCCGTGTTGATTCGGTTCAAACAATTTTTACAGCAGATTCTTTTAAAGTAAACTTAATATTTTGGATAAATAGCGGCCGTCAAACTTATTGGGGAAATATTAACATTCGTAGCGATTCACTTTCAGTTGAATTTTATAATAAATATCTCTCCGGATTTCAAAACGTCTATTATTCCGAATCAAATCTTGAAGCAGCCATTAATCAAATGCTGGAAGCTGCATCGAATTCAGGATATCCCTTTGCTCAAATCGATGTTGGTGATATTGTTGTGCGCAATGATAAAGATAGATATTTTGCCGATATTACCATCCATATTCATGAGAATCAAAGGACATATTTAAGCAATATTCTTTTTGACGGTAATAAAAATACCAAGGATTATGTACTGCTCAGAGAAACAGGCCTTCCCAGGGGAATGTTATATAGCAGGAAAGCACTGAATGAAGCGGTTGTTTCTCTCGCCAGGATGCCCATACTCCGTTCAGTAGAAGAACCGAAACTTTTTAAAGGTAATAGGGACAGTGTTGATGTACTAATCAAAGTGGAAGAGGGAAATGCCACTAATTTTGATGGCGTAATCGGTTACATGCCGCCCAGTCCAAACGATGAGGATGGTAAAGGATATTTCAGCGGTGTTGTGGATGTTTCCTTCAATAATCTTTTCGGAACAGGCAGAAGTTTTGCCGTTCATTGGAAAAAACCGGATACTCTTTCGGAAGAATTTCACGTAAAATATGTTGAGCCATGGATTTTTGATTTACCCATGAATCTTGCGGTTGGACTTGACAGAATTGTTCGGGATACACTTTATATTGAATGGAATTATAATTTCAATCTAAATATGCATTTTTTTAAAAATATAACCGTTTTTACGGAAATCAGACAACGTTCTATTACGCCTGATTCCAGTGCAAGCCGAAATAACAGATTAACCTCCAATGACATAACCGATTTGCAGATCGGCATTCAATATGACACACGTGATTATCACTTAAATCCGACGTCCGGTCTGTTTTACAAAACCAGCTTTACGTACGGACTTAAAAAGATTAAAGGACCGTCTTACATTATAGAAGAAGATGGTCTGAAATCCAGCGATGAGCTGCAAAGCTATGAAATTAAGTTTGAATGGTATCTGAATGTTTGGAAAAATCAGGTTTTTTCGCTTAACTTAAGCGGTATGCATGTTAGCGGCAGTGATATCCAGGTTAGTGATTACTTTTGGTTTGGCGGATTTAATTCGTTGCGGGGATATCGGGAAAATCAATTTTTCGGCGATAAGGTTGCCTGGGCCAATCTGGAATATCGCTTTCTTGTCGGGCGGAATTCCCGTCTTTTTCTCTTTAATGATTGGGGATTTTATGATAGCCCGGAGAGCGGAAGCACGGGAAATACTTTACTGCCGGGATATGGTATGGGGGTACGCTTTGAAACAGCCCTCGGCATTCTTGAGGTAGATTATGGCCTGGGAAAAGGAGACAGCTTTA
>JAUVIB010000311.1 GCA_030592985.1 Calditrichaceae bacterium
ATATTTGTAGATGTTATTTAAAAGGGAAGCAAATGAAAAAAAATAGCAACACTCATAATTCGGAAAAAATAGCAATCAAGGTCAAGGGTATCTGCAAATATTACCGAATTGGTACAAAGGAAAACATTCACGATAGCTTGGGGGGAGCTATTTTCAGTTTGATAAAAAGTCCACTAAGAAATTACAGAAAATATCGTTCTCTATATCGATTTGATGATAGCGAAATTAATGATTCTCCTGATATTATCCATGCCCTCAGCAACATTTCTTTCGACGTAAACCGTGGAGAAGTATTAGGGATTATAGGTAAAAATGGAGCAGGTAAATCTACGCTTCTTAAAATTCTTTCAAGAATAACCGTTCCGACGAGCGGTTATGCTGAAATACATGGCAAGGTCTCCAGTCTATTAGAAGTTGGTACAGGCTTTCATCCGGAACTAACGGGAAGAGAAAATGTATACTTAAATGGAACTGTTCTAGGGATGACAAAACTTGAAGTTGACCGAAAATTCGATGAAATTGTAGAATTTTCAGGTTTCGAAAAATTCATTGATACACCAGTAAAACGCTATTCAAGCGGAATGACGGTACGACTGGCATTTTCTGTCGCGGCGCACATGGAACCTGAGGTACTCATCATTGATGAGGTCCTGGCGGTTGGAGATGCCGCTTTCCAGAATAAATGTTTAAATAAAATGGAGGATGTAAGAGAAAAAGGGAGAACTGTTTTATTTGTATCCCATAATATGTCTGCTGTTACCCGTTTATGCGATAGAGCCATACTGTTGAATTCTGGCAAGTTAGTAATGAATGGCCCCCCAGAGGAGGTTGTACGTGAATATTTAAAGTCAGGACAAGATATTCCTGGAGAATTAATATTTGATTCGGTTGAAAATGCGCCAGGCAATGAAATTGTAAAGCTCAAAGCTGTTAGCATCAGACAAGAAAACGGTGCAATATCCCCTGTCATTAACATTGAACGTCCGTTTAGCGTTGAAATGAAATACCAGATATTCAAGCCCGGCTTTTCATTTTTGCCTCATTTTGTGTTGCACAATGGCGGCGGAAATATAATTTTTGTTGCAATCGATCAAGATAGAAATTGGCAAAATCGTACTCGTCCTCCGGGTATATATACCAGCAAAGCATTAATTCCTGGTAATTTATTAAATGAGGGAACTGTATTCGTTGACCCGGTCATGCGTACGGTTGAGCCGGATATCTTACACTTTGTAGAAAATAATCCAATCTCCTTTGAAGTGGTTGAGATGTCAAAAGATAATCCAACTAGAGCCGGATATGTAAAAAGTATTCCCGGATTCGTTCGACCGGCATTGAACTGGACGACTGATTTTAAAGATACTTAAGGAATTGGAATGAATTGCTTGGTTTCCGTTATTATACCCTGCTATAATAGTGAAAAATATTTATTGGAGTGCGTAACTAGCGTTTTATCTCAAAGTTACAAAAATATAGAATGTATTATTGTTGATGACGGCTCGACTGATAATACTAAAAACATCGCCTTATCTATTGCAAATAGTGATAAAAGAGTTCGTTATCTTTCAAAAAAAAATGGTGGTATCGCTTCCGCTCGAAATTATGGGATTTTACATTCCAGGGGGAATTGGATCCAGCTGCTTGACTCTGATGATTTATTAAACCATGATAAAATTAAATACCAATTAAGCTTTTTTAATATAAGCTCTCAACATACTAGTAACATCGTTTTTTATTCAGATTATAAGGTTTTCTGGACAGATGACAGAAATAAAATAATAAAATGCGTTACAAACATTATTGGTAATCTTAATTCCAAAGAGCTTCTGGCAAAATATATGTCAGGTGGTTTTACGCCTGATGCCGTGCTTAGCTGCAATACTGTATTAATCAATAAATCTGTTTTTGCACACCGACATTTTAACGAACGTCTTAATATGTTTGAGGATATGGCGTTTTTAATTGATCTTCTTGTTAGCGATACTCTTTTTATATATACTCCTATTGTGGGTATGAAGTATCGCTTACACCAGTCAAACACAACGAAAAATCACTCCGCTGTTAGACATTCATATATTCCTATGCTGCATGAGATATACAAATTAGATAAGGCTCTTTTGAGTATGACGCCACATATTGGATGGCTTGCGAAGGCTTCTATAAAAGATAAGGATTGTTTATTAATTTCCCAAATAAATGAGCTAATATTACAAACCCAAGAAAAATATGATTTCTCTAACATTAATTTCTCATTAATTAATATTCATAATTTATCTAACAATATCGAGATGCTTAGTAAAACATTAGAATTTATTCGTATAACAAAATGCAATGTTTTTTTGATTAAGAATTCTATTAACATCTCATCTCCAATCATCTTGGCTCAAAAACTTAAACTACTCAATTTTCTTTTCAGGTGCTTATCTGTTCTTAAATTTGTACTTAAACTTGCTTTGCATAAATCTTGAGAATATTTTTATTTATGTATTGAGCCCCAATTATTTAAGTCTGAATAATTAAAAAGGTTAAGGAATCATGGCAATAAAGGACAAAAGGTCGGGAATTGGATCTTCGTTATACCAGGCAGGAATCAGTATGATACGCCGCAAAACCAAAAACAGATGGGAACGGTTTTGGATGCGGTATGCCGGGCTTAACGCTTTCGGGCGGATTGCAACTCGTCTGGCACCATGGTTTGCTCCTCCTTACTATGGGCGATGTTATCTTGCTTATCTTAATACAAAGGGATATTTTGCACCAAGCGCAATAGTTCACCACAATCGTGTGCATTTCGGCCCTAATGTGTTTATTGGTGATCGTGTGATTATTTATCAGGATGATAAAGATGAAGGATCGGTTGAATTTGGTGAGCGTGTCCATATATATGGTGAGACTTTTATCCAGACCGGCTCTGGCGGTAGCTTAAAGATAGGCGATAACTCACACATTCACCCCCGTTGTCAAATCAATGCCTACAAGTCAAACATTTACATTGGCAGTGAGGTGCAGATAGCCCCAAATTGTGCATTCTATCCTTACAATCATGGCATTGCACCCGGCAAGCTGATCCAGGAGCAGCCGATAGAATCAAAGGGAGACATCGTTATTGAAGATGATACATGGCTGGGCTTCGGCGTTATCGTTCTAGATGGCGTGCATATCGGCAAGGGCGCGGTTGTTGGGGCCGGATCTGTTGTTTCCAGGGATATTCCGGACGGAGCCATCGCGGTTGGAGTACCGGCTCGCGTTGTTAAAATGCGTGACAATACACTCAAAAAATAAGAAAGAAAAATAGGGATAATTAAAATATAGTATAGTTGAACCAAAGAGCTATACTTAAAAAAATTTGTTCAGAATTGTTATACATTCAAAAAAATATTTTTCATAAAACAATCCAAGCTCAATAAACCTTACTGTAACTTCAGAGAAAAATTATGAACGGTACACTTACTCCAAAAGTTAGCGTATGCATCCCCGTGTACAACGGAAGTGATTACATTTCTGAATCTATCGAATCAGTTCTTGCGCAAACGTACAAAGAATTTCAACTCATAGTAGTTGATAATTGTTCTACCGACAATACCGAAAAAATTATTCGCAATTTTCACGATCATCGATTAACTTATATACGAAACAAACAAAATCTTGGCCTTCTCGGTAATTTTAATCGTTGTCTTGAACTATCAAAAGGTGAGTATGTTTGCATCTGGCATCATGATGATGTAATGCTCCCCGATAATCTTAAATTTAAAGTCCATCTATTGGATGAATACCCAGAGGTAGGTTTTGTTCACTCAAATCTGATTACCATTGATGATAAAGGTTCGGTTGTTGCACCGGAAATTTGGTATGAGGGTTCAAGGCGCGATTATATCGAGGATGGACTAACGGCATTTAAAAAGTTTTTATCGTATTTACCCCGCGGTGCAAGTATATTTATAGGAGCCGTTTTGTCCCGTCGGTCGTGCTATGAGAAAGTCGGTGAATTTAGTCCGGAAGTACCTCATTACCTGGATAGTGAAATGTGGATGCGTATGATGTTATTTTATAAAATTGCCTGCATCGGCACCCCACTTGTAAAATATCGAATACATCCAACCACTGCATCTAAAGCTTGGGGAGAATGGGATTCAGTACCTTTTTTAAAAGAAAATTATAAGGTAACAAAGATCATTTTTAAAAGGTATTTTGAACATATACCAAGGGCCAATAAATTAATTGAGCAGAATTCTCGGAACTTTGGGGAAAGAGCCTTATATTTAGCAAACCGACAATTACTAAATGATGATTATTCTGCTGTAAAAGATTTTATAAATGAGGCTGTATTCTTTAATCCAGAGATCAAGAAAACAAAAGCATTTTGGAAAATCAAAGTAAAGCTAGTAGCAGGACCGAAAGTAAATAAATTTTATCGCAAAATTATAACTTGAAAATAATTTAATCGAAAAACACACACGTTCTTATCATTTCATTTAGAGAAGGATAATGAAACCAAAGAAGCCATTAGTAAGCATCATTATACCTGCTTATAATTGTGCTAAATTCATAAACGAGACCCTTGATAGTGTTTACAGACAGACTTATAGAAACATAGAGATTATTGTCATCGACGACGGATCGACCGATAATACAAAAGCAACCCTCGCTCCCCATATCGGTGATATCGAATACTTTTACCAAGAAAATTCGGGAACTGCAGGTGCTCGTAACACGGGTATACTAAAAGCAAAAGGAGAATTAATAGCTTTCTTGGACAATGATGATATATGGCATCCAGAGAAGATTGAACTGCAAGTTGGGGTAGCACAAA
>JAUVIB010000215.1 GCA_030592985.1 Calditrichaceae bacterium
AAAAGAAATTAGATCAGGTGCAGAAAAATCTTAAATTCACAAATCATTTTATAATGATCGATCCCGGTGATTTGAAACTGGAAGAACCCTGGAAGTCATTCAATGGAATGCTTGAAACAGGTGAATCGTTTCTATCGGATAATAAAGATTATGTCTTAAAAGCTATTGACGCTGTTAAAGCGGATGATTGGGCGACAATAATTTATACCTCAGGGACAACCGGTGAACCAAAAGGGGCCGTATTAACCCATCGAAATTTTATTAGTAATGTTGAAAATTCCACTAAGTTTCTGGAAGTAACTTCTGAGGATTCTTTCCTTTCCTTTTTACCTTTAAGCCATGTCTTTGAACGTATGGCAGGACATTATCTTAGTTGTTACCACGGGGCTATGGTTTCCTATGCTGAAAGTATTGATAAAGTGGCAGAGAATATGGGAGAAGTAAAACCGACTCTGATGGTATCCGTACCGAGATTATATGAAAAGATATATGCACGGGTTCTTGAAGGGGTTGAATCCGGTTCACCTATTAAGCAAAAGATTTTTAATTGGGCGCTTAAGGTAGGCAGCGAATATATTGACAAAGTAATGAATCACAAAGAGATCTCCGGTATTTTACAGTTTAAACGGAATTTGGCCTATAAATTGGTGTTTAGCAAGCTTGCAGAACGGGTTGGCGGCAGAATTCGATTTTTTGTTAGTGGAGGCGCCCCATTATCAAAAGAAATTGCAGAATTTTTTGGCGCAGCCGGTTTGATTATTTTGGAGGGATATGGACTTACCGAAACTTCTCCTGTAATTTCCGTCAATAGGCTCGATAAATTCAAATTTGGAGCAGTTGGTCCATTGCTTCCCAACGTGGAAGTTAAGATTGCCGATGATGGTGAAATTTTAACTCGCGGAGATCATGTTATGGTCGGTTATTATAAAAAAGATGCCGATACCAAAGAGGCAATTGATGATGAAGGATGGTTTTATACCGGTGATATCGGTATTCTTGATGATGATGGATTTTTAAAAATTACAGACAGAAAGAAAAATATAATTGTCACCTCCGGTGGGAAAAATATAGCTCCTACACGGATTGAAAATAGCTTAACCAACTCACCATTGATAGAACAGACAATGGTTGTAGGCGATAAAAGAAAGTTCTGTACGGCAGTCATTGTTGCCTCGGAAGAATCTTTGGCTAAATGGGCTGAGAAGAATGACATTCAATACGGTTCTTATAAAGAATTGGTTGGTTTGCCTGAAGTTAAGGAGCTATTAGCTAAAGAAGTTGTTAAAACGACTAAAAATCTGGCAAGTTATGAAACCATTAGGCAGTTTGTTCTTGCTGACGCTCCCTTTACTATCGAGACTGGTGAATTAACTCCCTCTCTAAAAGTCAAACGGCGTGTTGTATTAGAAAAATATGGTAAAAAGATTGATGATATGTATGATGTTTAATAATAATGGGTGAAATACATATTCACATACCGGTAAAATTATTTGCGGCAATTTCCTTTGGGAAGGGGATTGCCGTATCTTTTTTAACCGATAAAATTGAGTCCCTCTTAGGTTCAATTGATTCAGCATTAGAGGATTTTAAAGTTGATGATTTTACATCCTATTATCAAAAAGAGATGGGGAAGGATGTAACGAAGAAAATAATTTCATTTTCCAGGTTAATTCAACCTGACATGCTTCCTGAAATAAAAATTGCCACGAATAAATTGGAAAATGAATTTCGAAATGAGGATAAAAGGGCAGTCAATATTGACCCCGGTTATCTGACTCAGGCTAAGATTGTTTTGGCTACTACAAAAGATTATAGTCACCGCTTGTATTTGGCGCATGGAATTTTTGCCGATTTACATATGACATGGTCAGCAAATTCATATCATACACAATCATGGACCTATCCCGATTATGCCCAAAAAGCAACTTTAGATTATTTTAATAATTTAAGAAAAATTTATCTTGAAAATTTATCCGGAAAATAAAATCAGAAAGAAAATAATGAAAAATATTTGCTGTATGCTGCTATTTATATTTTTGGGAATGCTTATTGTTCAAGCGGATAATGGTGTAAAACATCCACTTACACTCGGGGAGCGTTTAACCTTTAAACTCCGATATGGATTTATCCGGGCAGGGACTGCAACGATGAGTATACTCGAAGAGACGGAAATAGACGGGGAAAATGTACTGCATATTCAAACAATCGCTAAAAGTTCATCAGGATTTAGTTGGATTTATAAGGTGGAAGATGTTGTCTCGACTTATATTAGGATACCCGAGTTCTATCCTATTCGTTTCGAAAAAAAATTACGAGAAGGTAGTTATTACGCGGATCAATTTTTAGATTTTTATCCTGAGGATTCGTTAGTCATCGTTGAATTTATAAGGTATGACGATGATATGAAGGTGAAAAAGAGGGAATTGAAAGAAATAAAATCACCGCCATTTGTCCAGGATGTTTTGTCGGCTTTTTATATTGTGAGAACGATGGATTTAACAGTTGGAGAACCAGTATTTATAACAACGGTGGAAAAGCATAAAATATATGATCTTAAAGTTCTTGTTCATAAAAAAGAAACCATTGAGGTAGAGGCTGGAAAGTTTAAATGCATTGTTATTGAGCCGATATTAAAAGAAGAAGGTATTTTTAAAAATAAAGGTAAACTAAAAATATGGCTTACCGATGATGAGTTAAAAATTCCGGTTCAAATGAAAACTGAGGTTGTCGTTGGGTCAATAACTACAGAGCTTATGAAGATTGAAGGTATTCATAAGAAAATTAAAGCAAAAATAAAATAGGTTTTTTATATGAATCATATCTTTAGAAATTCATTGCTGATATTAGTGATACCTATCATAATATTAGCGGCGCCAAATGTAGTATTTGATACTTATTTTACTAATCGTTCGATGCGAATCGACTTTTATCATTCAGGCGATAAAATCAGAGATCAAATCACCTTAGATCATGTTTACAAAGAAGGTATCTGGAGCGGCAGTTTAAGTAATTTAATCGATCCCTTTAATAATGGAAAATATTCTTATAAACTATACGATACAAAGCAAAACAAATTACTGTTTTCAAAAGGTTATAACAGCTATTTTGCTGAATACAGGACGACAGCAAAGGCAGCAGAATGTATCCAAAGAACCTATCACGAATCAGCCATCGTTCCATTCCCAAAGAATAAAGTACGTTTTGCGGTTGAAGCGCGTGACAGGAATAATAAATTATATGAAATTTTTTCTACAATAATTGATCCGGCTTCTGTTGATATCATTGAAAATAAAATGACGAAAGATATAGAGATTGTTGAATACCTGATTAATGGAGACGTTCATAAAAAAATTGACCTGTTATTTGTTGCTGAGGGTTACACTGGGGAAGAGTACGAAAAGTTTAAGAATGATATGAAACATTTCAGTAATTATTTTTTTACTCAACAACCCTACGAATCCAATAAAAGTAGTTTTAACATACGCGGCGTTTTTAAACCATCGGACGAGAGCGGGTGCGATGAGCCAACGCATGGGTACTATAAAAATACAGTTATAGGCGCAACCTTTAATTCTATGGGATCACCTCGTTATCTTTTGACAGAAAAAAACAAGGTTTTGCATGATATTGCCGCTGCGGCGCCTTATGATGCTTTGCTAATCATGGTTAATCATACACGTTATGGCGGTGGTGGTATTTATAATTTTTATCTAACTTTTACTTCCGATAACCCATGGAAAGATTTTGTCTTTATTCATGAATTTGGCCACTCTTTTGCCGGTTTGGCTGATGAATATTACTCTTCAAGCACGGCGTATGATGAATTTTATGTCTCAGGTATAGAACCGCTGGAACCGAATATTACGGCTCTATTGAATCCCAATGAATTGAAGTGGAAGGATTTGGTTGATGAGAATACATCCATTCCCACACTTTGGGATAAAGATAATTATGACAGCCTGAGTATAGAATATCAAAGGATTAGGACTAAGTTGAATAACAAAATAGCAGAATTAAAAAGAAGTGACGCTTCTGAATCTGAAATAATAAATATGCAACAGAAGTCCGATAGTACAGGGAAAAAACATGCTGCTTTGCTTAAAAATATGATTAACGAAAATAAAAACTATAAAACGGTAGGGGCCTATGAAGGCGCCGGTTATTTATCGAAAGGTATGTATCGTCCGCAATTGGATTGTATTATGAAAAGTAAGAACGCCGATGGATACTGTGCGGTTTGTAAAAAGAGAATCGTTGAAATGATACGCTATTATTCCGAATAATTATGAGCAATACATAAAACTTGGTCCAAAGCGCTTCCTCGGTTTGTCCCTTTTTTTGGGAAGAAATTCCGATACTATAAAATAATTAGCCACGAATCCTACCAAGTCGGACACAGTGCACGAATAAAAACATTTTTGGAGCTTTAGTTTCATATTGTATAAAATTGTATATCTTTTGAGACACAACCCTTGTACTAAACGGAGAAGATATTGGGTACAAAAAAAGAAATTTATGATTTAATAATTATTGGCGCCGGACCGGCCGGTTCAGCTGCTGCTCTCTATGCAAAAAAACATAATTTAAAAACTTTATTACTGGAAAAATCTAAATATCCCCGCGATAAAATTTGTGGCGATGCTATTTCAGGCAAATCGATGGGCGTCCTTAATGATCTTGGATTATTAGAAGAGATTCAAAAACTTCCGGGAAATGTTATCAATAGTTTCGGATTTGGAAGTCCAAACGGTAAGATGATTGAAATTCCTATCGGCAGAAAAGATAGGGGAGAAGTGCCAAATGGTCTGGTTATTCAGAGAAAACTCTTTGATCATTTCTTGTTTAAACAAGCGAAACAGGCGGCTTCAAAAACAATTGAAGAGTTTACTGTTACTGATGTAATTATTGAAAATAACATGGTAACAGGCGTTGTTGGAAAAGATAAATTAAGTGATGAAGCGATCCGCTTTTACGGGAAGATAATTATTGGCGCTGATGGTTTTCAATCGATTATTGCCAGAAAAACGGATATATATCTGCATGATCCAAAACATTGGGTTGTTGCTTTACGACAATACTATAAAAATGTCAAGGTAAATGACGGAGTGATAGAAATCCACTTTGTAAACGAAATTATTCCCGGATACTTTTGGATATTTCCGATGAATGACGGCATTGTAAATGTGGGTATTGGAATGCTGCATGAAGCCATTAAGAAGAATAAAATTGATTTAAAAAAAGCGATGGATTTGATTATTAAAAAAAACACGCTATTTCGGGATCGTTTTGTTGATGCACAGCCATTAGAGGAACCTAAAGGGTGGAATCTGCCTGTAGGTAGTACACGGCGCAAAATTACCGGCAATGGCTTTATGCTGCTTGGTGATGCGGCCGGTTTGATTGATCCTTTTAGCGGCGAGGGAATAGGAAACGCTCTTTTCTCTGCGAAAATAGCTATTGAACAGGCAGTCAGGGCAATAAAAACGGGTAATGTTAGCGATAAGTATTTAATGATGTATGAAGAGACTCTTTGGAAGAAAATCGGAGTAGAATTGCGTTTAAGTACGAAAATGCAAAAACTGGGACGTAATAAATTTCTGCTTAATCTTGTCATAAATAAAGCCTATAGAAATCCTGAAATAAACAAGTTGTTAACGGATATAATAACCGGAAGAATTCCTAAAACAAAATTGATAAATCCATTGTTTTATCTTAAGATTCTCTTTAATTAGAAAATAGAAGGATATTAATTTTATAAATTAAGTGTAATAAGCGATGAAAAAGAAAACACTTTCCACAAAAGTTCTGATTGGATTGGCTGCAGGCCTATTCTTTGGATTTATGTTTGGTGAAGAGGTTGCCTGGTTTTCTGTGCCTGGTGATATCTTTATTGGCTTACTTCAAATGACCGTATTACCCTATATTATGATTTCCTTAATCGTTAATATCGGACGTTTATCGCTCGAAAGCGGTAAAGAGCTTATTAAGTACGGTTTAATTTTTCTTTTGTTTTTAGTGATTA
>JAUVIB010000305.1 GCA_030592985.1 Calditrichaceae bacterium
GATAAAGTAAAATTACTGATTGGAAAGATTGCAATTATTTTACTTCTATCCGTTATCTTTGTGGGTGCGCAGGGAGTTAATAGTTATTCTGAAAGCGGAGAATTTAGCGTCTGCCAGCAACAACCACCTGTTTATGCAGTCGTAGTCAAGCAGTCAACTTATGATAATTCGCGTTGGCAGGGAGTTGTCAAGTCACTTTTGTCGCGATACCGGGGACAAGCTTTTGTCTGGAGAAATTCTCTAGATGAAGTACAGTCCGCGGTCGCGGCTTATCATCCAACTCATATCGGTTTTGTTTGTGAACTTTCTACGACAACGCCAGATTTTGTTCAAATTAGTTTATGGCCTTTTACCAGAAAATTAGACAGCGATGAATATTGCGATGCTATATGGGGAATAATAACCGCCAGCGATGCCAAAGCTGCCCAGAAGCTTGTTACCGGATGCAGCGGATTTGATGTAAAAACAGTTCTTGGCGGTACTGCATCCTGTGATTTGAACTATTATACACAGGGGATTGGAACTAGCGAGTCCACTTATGGGCTATATTATGTTAAATATCCTGATTCTTTGGCAACAACTACTTTTACCAACGGACCTACTGATAGAACCGAATGGCTTGTTGATATGATAAATTCTGGAATTAATATTTTTGACTTTGACCCGGTGGATATTTTTTATACCAGCGGACACGGTAATTATAATGTCTGGCAGATGCAGTATCCAACGTCAGGCGCGGAGGGATTTTTCCGTTCCGGTGCTGGGCAGGTTTATGGAGATCCAGCCAGTGGGTCAAATATTAATATAAATTCTAAAAATCCCAAAATATATTTTGGATTGGGTAACTGTTATATTGGTCAAATTTATAATAATAGTTGTATGGCGCCGTCCTGGATTCAAACCGGCGGGGCATATCAATATACCGGTTATGTGATTGCCGAAGGTTCATATTCTCATCAGCACGGTGGAACTAAAGCCTATTTTTACCGGGTAGCCCGGAACTTTACCTGGGCAGAATCCTTCTTCCTGGCAAATATAGCGCTCAGATTTGATATGATAAATGGAACGCCAGGGGCAAACCCGCCTGATTTAAATGGTTCCGCCTTGTATGGAGACCCCGGAATACAGGTGAAAATGTCTAATGAAGGTGTTTTTAAACAGCCGCTTTTCTCCAGTGAACTTACTGTGAACAAAGGAACTGAAAAGGACACAGTCACTTTCAAGATTACTATGAATAGAGAAGGCAATCCCGGTTATACCAGTAAATGGGGCGAGCGTCATCCTGCAACTATTCTGCCATTCCATGTGGAAAATGTTGAAATTCTCGACACTGACGCCTTAACTGTTGTAATCGAGGACAATTTTGCGCTGATGTATACCTGGTATAATGAGCTGCCGTCATTAGCAGAAGGTGAAACCCGGGAAGTTACTTTCACCTGCAATCACGTTGCGACAGGTATCGATAAAAATCCTGTGCCGGGAACAAACATTACCGGTTATGATTTATCTCAGAACTACCCGAATCCTTTTAATCCAACTACAACAATAATGTACCAATTAGCTGATGCCCGTCAGGTAAAGCTTATAGTTTATAATACATTAGGACAAAATATACAAACGTTGGTTAACAATTGGCAGCCGGCAGGAAATTATAAAGTTGAATTTTCCGGGGAAGATTTGCCCAGTGGAATTTATTTTTATGAATTGATATTTTCGCCGGGGACAAAATTAATTAGAAAAATGATATTACTGAGGTAGTTGGAACAGTCTGACAGTTATACCGTCCCGCAAGCGGGACAAATCAATTACAGAGCGGTATATAGCCCCATACAAAAATAATATTGGGTAGAATTAACGCAATCAGGAGGTAAAATAAAATGAAAAGGATCAGGATTTTATGTTATTTCTTTTTACTCTTTTCGTTCCTGTCCATCAGTTTGTTTTATTGCACTCAATTCTCAAAATCAAATGAAGTAATAATTAGTGGTTCTATTCAAACCGCTGATGGAAAAACAGCGAATATTGCCAATGTTGAACTCACGCATATCAGCCAGGAATTACGACCCTCATTGAAAACAGTTTGTACTGATAATAATGGTAAATATGAAATCAGAATTTCAGAAGCAGGGATGTATTCACTTTTATTTAGTTCTCCTCAACACGAATTGACCGCCGTACCCATTGTAATCGAGGAAAGAAATATAGGAGACGAAATTAGTCTTGATATTACGCTGCCTGTTTTGAATTATAAATCTTCTTTTGATTCAATCCTGATATTTGTGCCGGATACCGTAGATACTGAAATAAAATTTAAGAAAATGCAAAAGCAGCCTGACGGAACTTTTATTTATGAAGTAAATACAAGTTCGGATTCTATTTTTTATTTTTTAAGAGGCGTTATAGAAAATGATAGATTTTCTTATGGAATTATTGCAGATAAATTTATTTGTAAAAATTCAGGGTATTACATTTCCTATTTATATAATCGGAATGGAAAAATTAAAATAGTTTTTGATCCTGCCAGGATTATTAAAGCTCAGGATGAAGATTTACCTGAAATAAAATTCGATAAAGACCATTCTTACTTATATTCCTATTTTGAAATGACTGAAGAATTCAACAGGCTTAGTAATAAAAAACGAAAAGAGGGCAAAGATAAAAATTATTGCGTGGAATGGGGAAAGATAATTCAATCTAGCGGTAAACCTTGTCTGCAAAAACCGCCCAATGTACAAATGTTAGTGTTGCACAATGGTTCAACAAAAGAAGTTTTAACTGAGGAGGCCCTGAAATGGGGAGACTATGATCTCAATATTCCGGGCAATGGTTTTTATGGAATTGAGTTGGGAAATTTCCAAAATCCTAAAATTAAAACAGGAGATTCATTCAAGGTTATTTTTACATTTCCGGAAATTGGAGAGCGGGGCGCCGCAGATGGCATTATCACTGAATTGCCTGATCCAAGGGGCATTAATAAAGATATTACGATGACTAAGAGACAGTTTCCAACCGCTCCTGAAAACGTTTCAATTATATTATCAAAGAACCTGGCTAGCGTCGAAATTAAATGGGATTTTTTATCTCAATATACATATAGTGTTTACCGAAGGACATATGACACACCGGGACGTTATGATTTAATTGCTGAAAATTTGAGATTAGGGAAGTACGTCGATTCCAAATTAAATCCTGATGAGAATTATGGCTATATAGTTTTTGCCAAAACGTCTCAGGGAGATTTTAGCTCTTATTCGGTTGAGGTCGGAAATCTTGAAGAGCTTGATTATTTAAAGCAAAAAATGGTAAATGGTGAAACAAAAGATATCCGGCAATTTGCTGCCATGCAAATAGGTATCCAAATTATATCTGGATTTCGAACCAGCGCTGTTTTTACTGAGACAATTTATAAAGTCGTGCCGCCTTCTTCACCTTATTGGGCTGTTAAACCACATTTGTTTGATTATTTCATGAATGAGATGGATAAAGATAAAAAAGAGCGCCTTAGAAATGAATTGCTGGCTAAAAATCCGGATAGGGTCGTTAAAGCATTTGTACTAACAGGTATGATGAAGGATGCGGATAAGGATAATGATCCAAATAAATTACGAACTTTATACGAAAAGTTAAAAACTAATTATGCCGATTTTAATATTTTTTATGTTAAACATTATTTAGAGAAGTTTAATCCTGATAAAAGAATTAAAGCTGGAAATCTTGTCCCGGATTTTGAATTAAAGTTAATGGACAGCGAACAGGTTGTATCTAATAAAAGTTTGTTGGGAAAGTACTACTTAGTTGATTTTTGGGCGGTCTGGTGTGGCCCTTGTGTGGGAGAAATGCCTAAACTGCATCAAGCTTATGAAAAGTTTAAGGATAAAAATTTTACAATGATCAGCATTTCTCTTGACAGAAAACCGGAAGATGTTCAGAAATTTCAGAAAGATAAATGGAAAATGCCCTGGATGAATGTATTTGTTGAAGGTGAGACGAAAGAGAAAGTAATAGAAGATTTTGAAGTGCGAGGAATTCCCAAACCGATTTTAATAGGACCTGACGGGGTTATCCTGGTAGAAGGAGGAGCTTTACGCAGTGAGACGTTAGAAAATACTTTAACTAAATACGTGCATTAAAATTGGGATTCTAATCCGGATTATTCATAGCCACTCGTTCATAAAATAATAATTCTTGGTGGCTTTGTGTCTTTTCCCGAAAGGGATCCCTTCGGGAGTGGCGGTAATTAATAAATTAGTCAGGCCAAATTAACAGGAGGAAATATGTTTCAAATTAATTTAAAAGACAGATTTAATTTTTTATACTATTTACTTATTGTTTGTGTAACTGTTTGCTTTCTTTTTGATGAATCAATCTCAAAAAACAATAATTATATCTCAAACCGTGAACCGTTAATTGAAAATCCCTATATAGCCCTGCCAATTGGCAGCATCGAGCCAAAGGGCTGGCTGGGGTATCAGGTAAAATTAGCCGCAAAGGGCATGACCGGTCACTTAGATGAAATCTGGAAAGACGTTGATTCCAATAACGGCTGGTTAGGCGGAAGCGGCGATGCCTGGGAACGCGGACCTTACTGGTTAGACGGACTTGTGCCGCTGGCTTATATTCTGAATGATAAAGCGCTGATTAAAAAGGCCAAAAAATGGATCGATTATAGTCTTGATCACCAACAAGCTGATGGATATTTCGGTCCTGTACCGGATACATCTCGTGCTTTTGAAGATTCCAAATGGGGAAAACGGCAAAAATGGCAGGAAAAAGCCAAACAAGACTGGTGGCCGCACATGGTCATGTTAAAAGTTATGCAATCCTATTATGAGGCGACGCAGGATGAACAAGTACTGGATTTTATGACTAAATATTTTCAATACCAGTTAAA
>JAUVIB010000364.1 GCA_030592985.1 Calditrichaceae bacterium
AGGATAATATGTGGGTCGATCTTACAGATGGACGCAGGCTTGGAATCCCATTAATTTATTTTCCGCGTCTTCTAAATGCGTCAGTAAAACAACGCATTTCATTTATTATTAGTGGAGGTGGAACAGGTCTGCATTGGGACGAAATTGACGAAGATATTAGCGTTGATAATTTATTGCTTGGGATTCACGACCAAATGAGTCCATTATCTAAGCAGCCCCAATACAAGATTGTTTAATATATTTTGTATATGATCTTACATTAATCGCCGTCTAACAAAATAAGGTATAGAAGCGTTGCGACGGTTGCCGAGCATGGATAAAATACCATAAACGGAGCCAATGCCTCATACCGGTGTTGGAACCGACGCTAAATGCGTCGGTAGAGCTATGGAAAAATTTTGGCTGGGAAGAAAAAAATCATCGCTACCTTTCATCCATTAAGGCGCGACTCAACACCAGTCCGTTATACGGCCTAGTTATTATTCATTAATCAATTTTTGGATATTTAGAAAATAGCGTAAATTAAAATGGATAAAAATAAAATCATTTCCGATAGACAACATCTGTTCGTTCGGTTGATAAGATTATTTATCGGTATTATTGTTTTTTCTACTTTATTATTCTTACCTGCTGATCGCCTTGATTGGATGGAAGCCTGGGCTCTTTTAATAATATTTTTTACTTATGTCATTATTTTGTCAGCGTGGGGGTGGCGCCATGATCCACATTTGATGAAAGAACGCAGTAAGATCATTCCTGAAGGTGAGAAGTGGGACAAAGTAATCATAGTAATTTACACAATTTTATTATTTACTTTGTTTATTACCGCTGGTTTAGATGGCGGTCGTTTTCATTGGTCTACCACACCATTATTCCTAAAAGTACTTGGCTGGATGGGCTTTGTATTTGCAATGATAATCGGATGGTGGGTAATGTCTGTGAATACATACCTGTCAAGGTCTGTACGAATCCAAGAGGAACGAGGACATCAAGTAATTACAAATGGACCATATCGCTTTATCCGCCACCCCATGTATGTGGGAGCTATATTATATGTATTATGTATTCCTATGGTGCTTGATTCAATTTGGACATTTATTCCTTCTACACTTATTGTTATCTTGTTTATTATTAGGACAGCATTGGAAGATGGTACTTTAATTGAAAAATTACCTGGTTACAAAGAATATACAAAAAGTGTTCGATATAGATTAATACCTTTTGTATGGTTAAATTGATATGTAATGTTACTAATGTTAAAGTGGCCGTCTAACGAATAAGGTTAGATTGTGCGAGCGGAGCGAACCACAATCTGAACCGTTTGTTGTCGCTAAGACTCCTTTGGAGGACAAGCTCCCACTGGGACAGGCCGGAATGCAACTTTAATATTTGGTCATATTTTAGTAGTCGTTGGTTGTATGCTTGTAACATGGGGATTATATTTATTACCATATTGTGAACCAACGTTATTTTATATATTTTTAAGACCTTTGTTTTGGGGATTGTTTTCAATATTTGGTGGTATTTGTGCGATTTTTCATGGTTTTTGTCGTTGTGTTCAAAATGTAGAAGAAGTTAATATGATAAATAATTGATGAAGAATATTACAAATATTGAAAAGGGTTTTGAGGTATCATTTTGTTTCGACGAAAAGGTTATTAATTTAAGTGACGGTCTGATAAAAATTTACAGTTAGATTAATGGGTGGTGAAGAATCATTTTCCCTTGTCTGTATAAAATAGCCATGTTTGTATTGGGTTAACTAACATCAGTTAATAATGATTTTTCATTTATAGATATAAAACCGGTAATCTGTGAATTAGTATGATTTACAAACTGATTCCATATACTCATATGTTGGACAAGCCCGGTTAGAACCGTATATGCAAATATATTATTGATTGTAGTATGTTTTGAAGTATATTTAACAAATAAGGTAAAATGGTAAAGGTCATCATCCTAAATTCATTTCAGGATCTGTTGATATTATTGAACTTAAAGATTCCGAAACAAGTTCGGAATGACGGTTGCAACCTTTTTAGATTAGACTCAGTGATATTAAGTATTTAAAAATATGATGATTTTAAAGTTTTATATGATTTTCAAGGATGAGTTTTTTCTAAAAAACGTAATTTTAGTATTACTGTTTTTCTCAATTTTTTTCTTTTTGCCAAACGCTTATGCCCTGAAAACCTCTCCGCAATTTGAAAAGGCACAAGATTCAGCCGGGTATTATTTGCTGGAAGCAGAGCTTAATTACGAAAAAGGTCAGTATAATAAATCACTTCTACTTTATCAAAATGTTTTAAATCTTTCGGAAACGGCAAAAGATACGAATCTAATAATCGAATCTCTGTCCGCATTATCCGATCTTTATAATGAACTCGGTTTTGCCGATTCGGCATTTATATACTGCGAGCGGGAAATGATCTTAAACAAAGCAATACAGAATTACGCCGCTGTTTCGGATAACTTTAGAAAATTATATACGTTTCCCCGATATACTGTGGGCGGTATTTCCGAATCTCAATTTATTACTATAGGGTATCTTGATTCAGGATTAGTTTACGCAAAAAAATCGAAAAATCTTTCCGCAATTGTTCACTCAATGACGAATTATGCGGTAAGAACTTATGTTGACGATTCGGAGAAGGGGTTAAGATTAATACAAGCGGCAATTGATTCCGCCAGAAAATTACCTTACCCGAATGAACCGCTTGTTTATGCATTACAGCAATCGTATCATATTTATTGGAAAGCCGGTAAACACCAGGAAGCCGAAGACAATTTATTGGAAGCTCTGCCCATGGCTCTAATTTTTAATAAACCGGCGCGGCTGGCGCAAATTTACTGGCTCTTGGGTATGATTGAGAACTCGAGAGCAAATAACAAGAAGGCGCTGAGTTTCCTTCGTAAGGCAGTATACTATTGTGAGAAAGGAAATATTTCTCCATTAAAAAGAAGCGTCTACTCCAGCATCAGAGAGGTTTACAGAGAGCTTGGGAATACCGACAGCACACTTTATTTTATGGAAAAATATTCCCGGCTTGCCGAAAAAGCTCATAATAATACGATGAATAAACAAATATCGCTACTAAGCGCCAGATTTAAAGTAGCGGAAAAAGAAGGAAAAATTGAATTGTTAGATGAATTGAACCGGCAAAAAGAAGAAAAGATTTATCTGCAAAATCTGTTCATTTTAACATTAGCGGCGTCAGTTATTATTGTATCAATTTTATTAATCTTTTCATATTTCCAATACAAAAAAACTCAGAAAGCATATTTAATTCTAACACGCAAAACTACTGAAATCCAAAAACAGCAAAAAGAAATTGTAAGGCTTAATGGAGAAAAAAGGGCAAATATTAAAAGTAAACTAGAGCCGCAAAAAATGAAACTGGTAGATCTGTTTGAGAAAGATAAAATTTATCTTGATAAATATCTTAACCTGCAGACTGTTGCATCTCAATTGGATACAAATACTTCCTATTTATCAACTCTGATAAATAGTTCATATAAATGCAATTTTACCCAATTTTTACATAAATACCGTGTTTTGGAAGCATGCGAGATACTTAGTAAAGAGGAAAACGAAATATATTCAATGGAAGGTATTGCAGAAATGTCGGGATTTGTTTCAAAATCGGCATTTAACAAAGCATTTAAAGAAATTACCGGATTAACGCCCACCACGTTTCGGAAGAATATCAGCGCAGAGGAAACTTAAGATTCAATCTTTTCACCGCGCACAAATAACTTCAGCCTTTTTCTAAAAACAACTTGTGCTGATTTATAAATCGGGACAACAATCTCAGGAATAAGCTCTTTTCTTATTGTATATTTATGCTAAAAATAAAATTATCGGTTTTGATGATCAATGATCAACCGGATTAAATTTTGCAAATCAAAAAAAAAACATTGGAAATATCCTGGTGGTATATTTTTGGCGGAATTATAATGGGACTTGGATGGTGGTTTGCCGGGACGATAATGTATATTTCAATTATCGGCATTCCATTTGGTAAGGTTTGCATGGTTATCGGGCAATTTACCTTTTTTCCGTTCGGCAAAGAAGCTATAA
>JAUVIB010000469.1 GCA_030592985.1 Calditrichaceae bacterium
CCTTTATTTATAAGACCTCAGACTTTATAGACAGACACTAATTAGTCAAATTGAGAAAGAAACGAGTTAATTAAGTTCATGTTATGTACGATGATGCCTCAATTATAACTCTTTGATAGTTTTAGCATTCTCTATCGTTTCCGGTGTTACGATACCGCCCGAAACAACCCATTTTATCCCATCTTCAACCTTTATATCAAGAGGAATCGTTTTTTCTTCCTCAATCATCACAAAAAATCCGGAAGTGGGATTTATCGCAGCCAGAATTAAAACATTTAACTTTTTCAGAGGATCTCCGGGAATAATTGTTTCTCCATTTACAAAGCCTACTGACCAAACACCTTCTTTGGGGTATTCTAACAGTATTACCCGCTGAAATGGGGGGTCACCACCGGAGAAAGTCTGCATTATCTGCTTTACGGAAGAATAGACAACTTTAACAATCGGTAATTTATAAAGTATTTTTTCACCCAAAAACAAAGCATTTCGGAAAACAATATTTCTGGCAGCAACACCTGTAATCAGAATTAAAAAAAATGTAATAATAATACCTAAGCCGGATACCCAAAACCCGATTTGCGGTTCCAGAAAGGGTTTAATCAACTCGTCGAAAAATATAAATAGCGCTTTTAAAACCCAAAAAGTGATGACGACCGGTACAACAATAAATATGCCGGAAAGAAAATATCTTTTAAGTTTAGTTCTCATTTTTATGTCCTTTTACTAAATTAGTAGGGAATTTATTCATTTCAAATCTTAGGGTTCCACCATTAGATATTTCAGCATGTTTGAAATGGAAATTTTGCAGTTTTTCCCCATTTAACCACACAGTATTTACATAAATATTATCCGGAGAATAATTATCTGCAATAATAGTCAGAGTTTTATCTCCCATTTGAACAACAGACTTTTTAAAGAGCGGCGATCCAATCTGATAAATATCCGTCCCGGCAATGGGATAAAACCCTAACGCGCTGAAAACATACCATGCGGAAAGGGTTCCGCTGTCATCATTGCCATCAAGACCAACTTCATTATCGGCATATTTTGTTTCCAGTATCCAGCGAACCCATTTTTGTGTTAAATCAGGGCGACCCGCATCATTAAAAAGATATGCTGTGTAAAGATCCGGTTCATTCCCATGCCAGTAATAAGCGCCCGGGTTCCACCAGCCAATCTTGTGAAATGACTTAGAAAAAAAATGATCCAATTCCTCAACGAGATAATCTTTATTTTTAAATAAAGAGACAAACCCCTCAATATCAAATGGTACCGCCCAGCGCCATTGTAACGGACTCCCTTCCACATAATCCTTCGTATATTTTCCGCTAAAATCAAAATAAGTAATCTTTAAAGGATCAAAATCTTCGAAAAATTTACCATCACTATATCGGGGTTGAAAATATTGAGTTTTGGGATTCCAGAGATTGCGATAGTATTGAGAATGATTGTAAAACAATTCTGCTTCTTTTTCATAATCCAATGCTTTTGCCAATAAATAAATGGAATAATCAGCATAGGCATATTCCAGTGTACGGGATACGGCTTTTTTTGTTTTATCAGTTGGAATATAGTGATATTTAAGATAATGCTGAATACCTCTGCGCCCTGAATAAGCGGAACCTTTGGGCGTAGGTCCCAGGGCAACTTTTTTCATTGCCTGATAGGCGCTTTCCACATCAAAACCCCGAATACCCTTTAAATATGATTCGGCAATGACCATATCAGCAGGGCTCCCTAACATGGAACCGGTATAACCATTTCCCGATGGCCAGCGTGGAAGCCATCCTCCCTCTTTGGACATCTGTATTAGAGAAACGATCATATCACGCTGCTCTTCTTGTAAAATGATATTAAATAACGGATGAAGAGTACGAAAAGTATCCCATAACGACAGATCGGTATAGTAAGTAAATCCGGATGCTTTATGAATCTTGTTATCAAATCCTATATAATCTCCGTTGATATCGTTAAATATAGTAGGCATCTGTAAAGAACGGTATAGCGCGGTATAAAAAAGTTTTATCTGTTCTTCCGAACCTCCCTCAATTTTAATCAGAGACAGCTTTTCCTCCCATTTTTTCCCGGCTAATGCAAGAATATCATCAAAAGTCTTTCCAGAGGTTTCAACCATTAGGTTTTCGCGTGCATTTTTTATGCTAACATAAGAAACGGCCAATCGAAGTTCAATGATTTGTTCAGGGTTACCCATGGCAAAAACCAGATCAATACCAACTTTATCACCATGAATGTTTAATGAATCCGGATATAATATTCCATTTTTCCATAAGGTTGAATTTGTAAATTCCTGATTAAATCGAGCAGCAAAATAAACATTTATTCCATTGTAGCGTTTCGAGAAAGTACCATATGTGCGGATAGAACCGCTTATTTCCTTTGTTTCCGGATTAATATAGATTTCCCCGTTTTCACTTCGTCCATCACCTAAAGCGTTACTTACATTGATAAAGATATGAGGAATAGTGTGATGCGAAAATGTATAGCGGTGCACTCCTACTCTGTTGGTTGCTGTAAGTTCCGTTAAAATATGCAATTTAGGAAAACGAACGGCATAATACCCGGGATAAGCTGCTTCTTTTTTATGTGTGTAATAGGCATTCTGTCCTTCTGAGTATATCTTTTTGGAAAAAGGTTCAATCGTCGGTATCACAAGAAATTGTCCTCCGTCTGTGGCTCCGGTGCCGGCCAGACGTGTATGACTAAATCCCATTATACGATTATCGTAATAATAATAACCTGAAGTATTGACCGAACGAAGATTAAAATACGAAGAGATTGTTTCAGGACTAAGCCGCACCATGCCAAAAGGGAGAGATGCCCCCGGAAAGTTCTGAGGACACATCCAGGTTATACCACCCGTACCGGAGAAGGTATTCACGTTGCCTGAAATTTCAAGCGGCTTAACATCCATCTCCATCTGATTGGGTTTTTCATACAGGAAATTATTATAAAAAAACTGATTAAAAAGAATATATAGCAGAATTTTCCAGATCGGATCCATCATAATAGCACTTTCTTTAAATTACCG
>JAUVIB010000446.1 GCA_030592985.1 Calditrichaceae bacterium
AAGAACTCTCCCATAGGGATCTTTGGTACTATGAAGAAATTACAATACTTATAACAAGAATTAAACAATTTAATTATTATTAATTTTATAACAGAAACAAATCATTTAGTTTTTCCAAAATAATGCATTGCAATCCACAAAGTTAGAATTAGTTATATTTATTTCTTGATTGTTTATAATTTCCATAATAAAAACATCAAAATTGTAACAATATAAAATAGTCTTCCCATCGGAAGAGCAATCACTTAAATACAAGTGTGTACTTTTTCCCGTCTCTTTGAGAACCTCTCTTTCTAATGTATTTATATTTAATTTAAATATCTTATATTCAGTGGCTAAATTATTGATTGTACTATAATAAATAATAAAATCAATGGGAGAGATGATATAAGAATAAATAGTTTCTGATGTGTCTATTGAATAATTAGTTAAATTTGTACCATCAAGGTTAATTGAAAATAAATCTTTATCCGCTGTATAAAAAACCTTATCTCCATTGAGTGAAAACTTAGGATTCCCATCATAAATCGTTGATGTCCCATACTCAACTAAATTTGATCCGTTACTTTCCACAGAACAAAGATGATATAATCCATCTTTGTATTTTGAAAAGAGTATTTTAGAATCCTCTGGCGAAAATTGTGGATTATAATAATTGTCTTCGGTTTGAGTGATTTGCTTTATTTTTTTTGTATCCATATCAAGAACAAAAATATTAAATTTATGATGGGAATTATTTCGATCCGATGTAAATAATATTTTCGATGTAATTTTTGAGGCCGATACATCACAATCATTTCCACCATCATCAGTGATTTTTATTCTCTTGTTTATCTTAATATCATATTCAAACAAACTTCTCGATATAGAATTTTTTACATAGGATGAAAATATGACTTTGTCACCATCACCAGAAAATACCGGTTCAATATCTATTGCATCTTTTTCTCCTGTAATTGCAAATTGATTTGATCCATCTTTATCTGCAAGAATAATTTCATGTTTATTCATAAGAGAAATAAACATGATCTCTCCTGAAGAAACCGGCTCTAAATCCTGGTTAGAAGTAATATCTTGACAAGATATCAATAGTATTAAAAAAAGAGATAAAATTTTAATTACCATTTTGATCCTTCTTATTACTGCTAGCATTAGAGCTTACCGACATAGAATGTTCAGCTATATTGCACAATAAGCTAATATACTTTCACCGGTGATCATGTCAAAGGTAGGTGTAGCGTGACTACTTTTTTCGGGAAAATCTATATTTAAATAATAATTTCAACGACCTGAGTTTATATTAGCATAAAGTTTGTTTTATTAGATATCGATTAACAATTATCTGATTCTTAATTTCCTGAAATAGTATACTGATTATTTCTCATTAAAAGAATCTTGTTTGAAAAATTTAATAAATCCAGATTATCAATGGCCCATTTTAGTTTTTCTAAAATCCTATTCCGATTTGGCTGACTTAATGCTATAACGATAACACCAAAGTGTGATTTAAATAAATATGGAATTGTGTGAAAAAAATCGCGGTCAGTTGTAATAAATATTGCCTTCTCATTTTGTGCCATCTCAAATATAACCGCATCTTCTGCGCCTTCATCAGTAGTGTTTCTGATGTCATAAACAGAATGGCCGTGTGATTCTAAATATCTCCCTGCTGATTTAGGAATATTTTCATCTAGAAAAAAATTCATGAAACTTTTATATCATAAGGATAACTTTCGAAATTTGATAAGTTACTGCTAAAAGAAAGTGTTGCTAAAATATCTTCTTTTGAAATATTAGGGTAATCTTTAATTATTTCTTCATATGATTCCCCGGAAGCTAATGAACTTAAAATATTACTTACGAGTACTCTCGTCCCCCTAATTACCGGTGTCCCATGACATATACTGGGGTTTATTGAAATTCTATTATGCATATTTATTTTCCTTTTAAAATAATCGTAAAGCAACTAATCATTTTCCACTTAATAAAATTAATATAAAAAAATAAAATGTCAACTACAGAATCTAAACATAGAACCGGATTGAGATTCATAGAATCATGGTGCGCCCAAATATCCTGATAAAGTGATAACCTATGCGAAACTCCATGTCTCTTTCATGTACCTGTGTAGAAGAAAAAATCACTTTACCATGAAAAAACAGAACCCAAGGGACTCGAAAGAAGAGCATGATAAAAATCAACAGCTGCCCTTATTCAATTAATTTAAATGCTCACGAATATTATTTGAGGTTTAGCTGTTTTACAATTCTTTCGGTTATTTCAGTTACCTGTTTTTCAAGATCGGAATTGGCATTATTTGTAGTTCCTGTATTAGGAGCAGGCGTTTCACAGATGTCTTCATCTTCACAGGTAACACAGCCAACATTAGTACGAATACCAAAACCCGGCCGCAGATCGGTTAGTTTTTTAACATCTTTAGTAGAAAGTGTTGTAACATGTCCTAATTGATTGGCAACAAAAGTAATATGGGCAAAATGCTCCAATGTTTCCATTTTATGGTAAGCGTTCAGCACATCTTTACCAACCGTCAAAGCGCCATGATTCGCTAATAAGAAAGCGTCATAATCAGGCAGAAGCGGAACAACCGGTTTGTAAAACTCATCCGTTCCCGGCGTTCCGTAATCCACGAGCGGTACATTACCCAGCGCAATGATTACTTCGGGAAGCACACATTGATCCAGGGCAAGCCCCGCTACTGCAAACCCGGTTGCATAGGGCGGATGTGCATGGCAAACACTATTAACATCCTGACGATCTTTATAAACCTGAATGTGCATAAATACTTCGGACGACGGTTTTTTACTATTGCTCAACACCTTACCATCCATACTTACAACGACCATATCTTCGGGTTTCATAAACCCTTTACTAACGCCTGTTGGTGTAATTACAATTTTTTTATCATCAATACGGGCGCTGATATTTCCGTCATTAGAGGCAACATATCCCCGCTCATAGGTTCTTCTTCCAGCATCTACTAACTGCCTTCTTAGGGTTTGCAGATTAGTCACTTTCCATCTCCTTATTTTTTCTTCCTCCAGCCTTCTTCGGTAATATCAATTCAACATCTTCATGAGGTCGTGGAATAACATGAACACCTATAAGTTCACCTACACGTTCAGCTGCTGCTGCGCCGGCGTCCGTTGCCGCTTTACATGCCGCTACATCACCGCGTACCATTATTGTTACATATCCGCCGCCAACCTGATGTTTTCCAATTAAAGTTACACGCGCTGCCTTTACCATAGC
>JAUVIB010000434.1 GCA_030592985.1 Calditrichaceae bacterium
CCTTTTACAACATTATCACCCATGTTAGGTATCGTTCCGCATTATGACTATCAAAACTATGTAGTGGCCGATATTCCGGGACTTATTGAAGGCGCCCATGAAGGGAAAGGCCTGGGTCATCAATTCTTAAGGCATATTGAACGAACAAGAGCTTTGGCTTATTTAATTGATATTACTGATGAAAATCCGATGGATACCTATCAAACCTTAAAAAATGAACTTAGGCAGTATAGCAAACCGTTGCTGCAGAAGCCCTCTCTTCTTGTTCTTACAAAAACAGATATTGCAACTGAAGAGCAGGCTGAAATTAAAATTTCAAAAAAAATAAAAACCGTTAAAATATCGGCAGTGCGGGGTGATAATTTAAACAAGTTAAAAGAGTTTTTCGCCGCTTTAATTGAAGATGCGGATAAAATGGAAAAAGATGAATAAAAAGATGAATTTATTCTCGACTGAAGCATTATTAGGATTGTATTCCATTCCTACAATCGGCCCGGCAAGGATGAGAAATTTAATTGCCGTTTTCGGTTCTCCCGAAGCTGTTTTGGATGCCTCTGCCCGGCAGTTGATGGGTGTTGAAGGAGTGGAAAAGAAAACGGCTATGAAAATTAAAGAAGGTCCTGATGATGATTTTGTTAAAACTCAGATTAAAAAACTTCAGGAATATGATGTTACCTTATTATCATACTGGGATGAAAATTACCCCGAATTATTGAAAAAAATATATGACCCGCCTGCTTTTTTATTTTTCAAGGGGAATTTAGAAGCTTTTAATAAACCCACTATCGGCATTGTAGGTGCGCGTACACCTTCCAATTATGGTAAAATTATAACAGAGAGATTTGCCGAAGAATTGTGCTTACAAGGATTGGCCGTTACCAGTGGATTTGCCCGTGGTATTGATACTATTGCTCATAGATCCGTTCTGAAAAATAACGGTATTACAATTGCCGTTCTTGGTAACGGGCTCGACTGGATATACCCGGCGGAAAATAAGTCGTTTATCAATCAAATGTATGAAAATGGAGCTGTCATTTCGGAATATGCTATGGGAGCTAAACCGGACGCGGTGAATTTCCCCAAAAGAAACCGAATTATCAGTGGATTAAGTCTTGGTGTATTATTGACGGAAGCGGGCGCGAAAAGCGGAGCATTAATCACCGCTTTATATGCTTTGGAACAAAACAGAGAGGTTTTCGCCGCTCCGGGGAATATTACCTCCGGAGGCAGCCTTGGCACCAACAAACTGATTAAAGACGGGGCAAAATTGGTAATGAGCATTAATGATATTCTTGAAGAGCTTAATATTGAAATTGATAAAATTAAAAAAATCCCTAAGAAAGTTCCTAAATTACTTGAACCGGCAAAAACCATATATGAATTATTAAATGAAACACCACAGCATATTGATAAAATTTCTTATGAAGCAAAAGTGTCACCGGCTGACACCTTAGCAGCTTTGCTAACACTGGAACTAATGGGCGCTATTAAGCAGCTTTCCGGCAAAATGTTTGTAAAAGTATTTTGAGTGAAAATAAGGAAATTTATTTATTGTTAGCAGCCTTTGTTATAAAGTCTGATTTAACTATTTCTATATTTCCATCTATTTTTTGTAAATTATATTAATTGTTGGAACATTTTACAAACAGGGAAAGTGCTATATTTTCTATTAATAGGAGACCATGATGCGAAGGATAATAATATTTTTTCTGCTTATTTTTCCATTTCTCACAGAAGCCGGAAACTTTAAAACCATTCACTTTTCCTCTAAAGACGATCTTACAATTACTGCCGATTTATATTTAGTTCATAAAAATAACGCTCCATTTATTATTCTTTTTCACAGGGCCGGATGGAGTCGGGGAGAATATCGTGAAATTGCCCCAAAGCTAAATGACCTGGGATTTAATTGTATGGCTATTGATCAACGTTCGGGGAATAAAATAAATGGCATAATTAATGAAACGGCCCAATTAGCCAAAGAAAGAAAAAAAAGAACTACCTACTTAGACGCACTGCAGGATTTAAGCGCTTCTATGCTCTATGTAAAAAAGATGGCCAAAGGGAAAATAATCATCTGGGGCAGTTCCTATTCCGCCTCACTCGTTTTAATTGAAGCAAACCAACATACAGAGACTGTTGCAGGGGTTGTTTCTTTTGCTCCTGGAGAATACTTTAGCAAATTCGGAAAAAGTAAAACATTTATCCAAGATAATGCAAAAAATATAAAATGTCCGGTATTCATTACTTCCGCTAAATCGGAATATGATAATTGGAAGGATATTTATAATGTGATCCCTTCTCCATCAAAAATTTATTTTTTACCTTTATTCGGCGGTGTTCATGGTTCAGAAGCGTTGTGGACGTCAACAAAAGAACATGAACTTTATTGGAAAGCGTTGAAAAATTATCTCGGACAGTTTTTAATCAAATAAGTATTGACATTATTGGATAAAATATTCATAATAAAAAAGCCACGAATACAAAAATCTACTGATGTATTCGTGGCTATATAAAAACTTTTTCAGATTAAATTATCCTCTTTGTGATCTTCTTCTTTCGAGTTCATCCAAAATTATTTTACGCAGACGAATAGATTTCGGCGTTACTTCGACCAATTCATCTTCTGCGATAAATTCCAAATTTTCTTCAAGACTCATAATTGTCGGAGGAATAACTTTCAGCGCTTTATCGCTGCCAGAAGCCCTCATATTAGATAGCTTTTTTGCTTTTTGAAGATTAACGATAATATCATCATCTTTATTATACTCTCCGACGACCTGTCCGGGGTAAATATTTTCTCCCTGTTTAACAAAAAAGGTTCCGCGGTCATGTAAATTATCGAGTGCATAGGCATTTACCGAACCGATTCCCATGGATATCATCACCCCGTTTTGTCTGTGAGGTATGGAACCCTTAAAAAATTCATATTGATAAAATCGGTGATACATGGTTGCTTCTCCGGTGGTAATCGTAAGCAGCTTATTTCTTAGCCCCATTAATCCTCTTGAGGGAATATGATAAACCAATTTTTTATAATTTCCCTTTTCTTCCATACTAACCATTAATGCTTTACGCTTACCAACCAATTCGATGGCTTTACCTGCCCATTCATTAGGAACATCTATTACCAGTTCTTCAACCGGTTCGGCTTTATGTCCGTCAATCTCCTTGTATATAACACGAGGCTGGCCAACCGCAAATTCATATCCCTCTCGGCGCATAGTTTCAATTAATATGGAAAGATGCAGAATGCCTCGCCCTGACACTTTATAAATATCCGGTGTATTTCCTACTTCAACTCTCAAAGCCACATCCGATTCTAATTCACGAAACAAGCGATCCCGAAGCTGGCGGCTGGTGACATA
>JAUVIB010000297.1 GCA_030592985.1 Calditrichaceae bacterium
TACAAGCTTAAGCAGGAATCTAAATGGTGAAATTTAGATTCCCGATAGCCCGCCTCAGGCGGGCGGGAATGACAAACTATAATGTCTTGAATCCAAGTTCAGCGATGAAATTTACTTGGTTGGTTCTAGCTTGTCCAGGTTAGGTTAAGGGAGTTTGTCTTTGAAAAATATCAAGGTGCCAAACCACTAGCCGTCTCAATGCAAATTCGCCTTGAAACTGGTGTGAGACCATCCATGCTGTATTTAAACTACTTTATCAATAACATTCTGCCAACCTTTACATCCGAACCTGCTGAAACACGATAATAATAAAATCCGGAACTAAAATTATCTAATCGAATCCGTATAGTGTGATGGCCAGATGATACTCTTTGATTGAATACATTTCTCATATATTGGCCTAAATTATTGTATAAATCTATTTTTACCTTTGTATTCTTCGAAATCGAAAATCTAATAATCGTAGAATTATTGAACGGATTAGGAAAATTGTGATATAAGTAAAAATTTATTGGAAATGAGTTTACAGAAATGTCATCAATTTTGTCAATGACGCCATTTTCATTAAATACAGAAATTCCATCATCATCACAGATAAGCCACAAATTATTATTAATATCTTTAGAAATATTATAAACTGTATTATCTAAAATAAATGAGTTGCTTTTATTATATATAGTCCATTTTGAATCGTCATATTTAACCAACCCGGTATTGAATCCACCTACCCATTTGACATTGTCATCAATAATAATAGAAAGAATATAATTATTTGGTAAACCAGAATTATCAGAATTGTAAACATTCCAGGTTATTCCATCAAATTTTACAAGGCCTTCATCAGTAGCTATCCAGAGATTACCATAATTATCATTAGTAATGTAATTGATTTGGTTACTAGGCAATCCACTATTATCTTTGTTATATAACTTCCAATCTTTATTGTTATAACTTAATAATCCACAATAGGTACCAATCCATTTTGTCGTATCAACATTGTGAATTGAGAGGATATGATTATTAGGTAAGGGTGAATTTTCGCTGTTATAAATTATCCATTCTTGATCATCATATTTAGCCAGGCCGTTATCGGTACCAATCCATTTAATTCCGGTTTTAGATATCGCAATAGATGAGATAAAGTTACTCGGTAAACTCGAATTATATTTATCGAATGATGACCAGATAATACCGTCAAATTTTACTAATGCACCAATTGGTTCATGACCTATTGGCCAATCATCAAAAGAACTAAACCATAAATTATTTTCATTATCAATTTTAATTGTCTTTACTCTGTTATACGGTAGATCTGAATTTGTACTGTCAAAAAGCGACCATTTATTATTAGCATATTTCACCAATCCAAAATCTGTACCTATCCATTTGGAATTATCATTATCAATCAAAATATCATTTATATAATTTGTAGGGAGGCCGGTTGGAGCTGTATCGTATTTCGTCCAAGTTGTGCTCTTAAATTGAATCAAACCATAATCTGTATTATAACCAAATGTGCCAATCCATTTGGTATCATCACTCTCAATAAGCAATGAAGTAATTTGATGGGCCCATAAACCTGAATTGTCTGTATTATAAATAGTCCAGGTAGTATCTTTTAGCTTTGCCAATCCATTCCATGTTCCAATCCATAAATTACCATCGGGATCAAAACATAACTCTTGTACGTCATGGTTAGGTAAGGGTGAGTTAAAAGTATTATAATTAGTCCAAACGGAATCATTAAATGAACTTAAACCACCGAACATGCCAATCCATTTTAAATTATTTTTATCAATGGCTATAGAATTTACATGCCCTGATGGAATATCCGAATTATCCGTTTTAAATATTTGAAAATTCTCACCATTAAATTTTACTAATCCTCCCTCTGTTCCTATCCAAAACACGCCCAAAGAATCCTCGATAATTGAATTGATATATTTATCTGGAAAATCCGAATTGTATGAATCATATGTAATCCATGATTCTCCATCAAATTTGGATAATTTACCACTGAATTGTTTTAAACTACTTCCTGAACCAACCCATAAGTTATCATCACTATCTACATAAAGAGCTTGAATAAAATTTGAAGGTATATCTGAGTTTTCCGTATTAAATATCTCCCAGCTGTTATTGTTATATTTTACAAGTCCTCCCGCTCCATAAGAGTCTCCCGTTCCAATCCATTTATTATATTGATTATCAATTACTATTTGAGTTATTGCAGGGTAAGGTAAGCCGGATATTTCGTCAAAGAAAGTTCTTTCTTTTGTATTTTTATTGATGGTTATTAAACCAATGTCAGTTCCAACCCAAATTAGAGAATCTTCTTCTGCCAGGGCGTTGATCTTGCTGCCACCAGCAACATAATTTTTCCACTCGTGGTTATTACTAAAAACAATATTGATAAAAAATAAAAAAATGAGGAGTAGATAAAATTCATAATGGAATTTTTTTGTTGATGGTATCATTTTGCAATCTCACTATTAAGGTTTGAAATTCATAAGCGAAATATCTGTTTTTATTATATAAATTTACAAAATACAATCCGGTTAAGCATGATTGATTTTATATCTACAATTGCCTTTTCAAGGATTTCTAATTTATTCATCATATTTCACGTGTTGCTTAACAATTTAATATAAAGTTTTTATAATGTATAATCTAAGAAAAACTTTTAGCCTTACAAAATATTTGTTTAAATTTGCAACGATAATCTAAGCGTTTAATAAATTTTTTATCTTTTTCAGAAACCGTTTAATAATCTTATGAAAGTAAATAGCAGGAATGAAAACGTAATGGAGATTTTGAACAGTAAATCACTGGTTTTTCCTAAATATAAAATTTTATAACTGTTGCACTTATTTGCTGAATTCACAGTGTAAGAAAAAAAGGACTGCCCCAATACAGGGTCGCTGCACCTTATTAAGCAGGGCTGTAAAGTGCTAATAACACTTCACAGCTCCTGCCGGTCGCAGTATTAATCAGGGAAAACAAAAGCCGTTTTAGATGTCGTTTATAATAGCGTTAAAAGTCGCGCTGGGCCGCATTGCTTTTTCAGCTTTTTCCTGAAGCGGCATGAAATAACCGTCCAAATCCATAGACGACCCCTGGACATTAAGAAGTTCTTCGGCAATTTTGGCTTCGTTCTTTTCAAGCTCACGTGCTGCATTAGCTAGCCGTTCCTTTATCGAGGCGTCTTTCTCCTGTGCTGCCAGAGCTTGTGCCCAATACAATGTTAGATAGAAACTACTTCCCCGGTTATCAAGCTCATTCACTTTACGGGAAGGAGACTTTGCATTTTCAAGATACTTGCTGATAGCCTGATCCAGCGTCTCTGCCAGGATTTCCGCTTTTTTATTTCCTGTTTTTTCAGCAATCATTTCAAAGGAAGGTACGAGCGCACAATACTCGCCAAGAGAATCCCATCTCAGGTGACCCTCTTTTACAAATTGCTGAACATGTTTGGGAGCGGAACCTCCGGCGCCGGTTTCAAATAGTCCGCCTCCGCTCATTAACGGTACGATCGAAAGCATACGGGCGCTGGTACCCAACTCAAGAATTGGAAACAAGTCGGTCAGGTAGTCACGAAGTACATTTCCAGTAACAGAAATCGTATCTTCTCCTTTACGAATTCTCTCTAAAGAGAATCTCATTGCATCTACCGGCTTCATAATTCGAATGTCAATATCCGCTGTATCATGGTCTTTAAGATATTTATTTACTTTTTTTATGATTTCAGTATCGTGTCCACGGCGTTCGTCTAACCAGAAAATGGCCGGTGATCCGCTCGCTTTTGCCCTATTAACAGCAAGTTTAACCCAATCCTGAATTGGCGCGTCTTTTGCCTGACACATTCTGAAAATATCACCATACTCAACAACCTGCTCGAGGAGTGTTACTCCCGAACTATCCACCACACGAATTTTCCCATCAGCAGGCGCTTCAAATGTCTTGTCATGAGAACCATACTCTTCCGCTTTTTGGGCCATCAGACCCACATTGGAAACATCACCCATAGTCGTCGGATCAAATTGACCGTGTTTTTGGCAGTCGGAAATAATTTCCTGATAAATGGATGCATAACTGCGATCCGGTATCATCGCAATGGTATCCTGAAGCTGATCATCGTTATTCCACATTTTACCGCCGTCACGAACAACATTGGGCATAGATGCGTCGACAATAATATTATTCGGAATGTGTAAATTGGTGATACCTTTTCTACTGTCAACCATGGCAAGCTGTGGCTGTTTTTCATAAACATTGTTAATATCCTTTTCGATCTCTGCTTTTTTATCGGCAGGAAGTTTGTCAAGTTTTTCAAGCACACCCGTCAGACCATTATTAACATTTGCTCCAATTTCTCTAAGTACATCAGCATGCTTTTCCAGGGCATCTTTATAGTAAACAGAAACGCAATGACCAAACATGATTGGGTCAGATATCTTCATCATTGTTGCCTTAAGATGCAAAGACAATAATACATCATCTTTTTTGGCGGCATTGATTTGTTCAGCATAAAATTTACGTAATGCGGCTGCGCTCATTACAGCGACGTCGATTACTTCACCTTCCAACAGTGATAAATTTTCTTTAAGAGTGGAAACACTTCCATCTCCCGTGATAAATTCGATTTTGACGTCACAGGTTTTTTCCATAGTTTTCGATTTTTCACTCCCGAAGAAATCCCCATCGTCCATGTGGGCCACGCGGGCTTTAGATTCCGATTCCGGCCAGTCTCTCATCATTTTATGGGGATTTTTTTGTGCAAATTTCTTCACAGAAGCCGCCGGCCGGCGATCCGAGTTACCTTCACGTAAAACCGGGTTGACAGCAGAACCGAGTACTTTGGCAAATCGTGTCTGCAAAGCTTTTTCATCATCGTTTTGCGGTTCTTCAGGGTAATCAGGGATACTATATCCTTTATCCTGCAATTCTTTTATAGCGCTTTGCAGCTGGGGAA
>JAUVIB010000107.1 GCA_030592985.1 Calditrichaceae bacterium
CTGATAAATTTCTCGTTCATGGCCATACCGGGCGCTATCATTTTTAAAGCCACTAATTTATCCAGCTTGATATTAACGGCCTTAAAAACAATACCCATTCCGCCGATTCCAATACTTTCAAGGATGCGGTAGTTATCTATAACTTTGCCAATGAAGGTTGATCTCATCCAGTGTAACCTATAAAAACTAAATAATGAGTTTTGTTGTAAGTTGATTTGTATTCATGTAATTTCGAGAATTATTAAAATTAACTTATTATTCTTGTTTATTGCAGATTTTATAAAAATCTACTAATGGGAAGGTAGTGAACTTTTTATTTTATGTTAAATATTTATCGATTTCGCTTTCTCCGGGATAGTTAATATAATTAGAACCAATAGGTTAACTATTTATCTAAATAGTATAATAAACGGCTCATAATGTAACATTCTTAAATCATTTTTGCAACTGGAAGTTTTATTTTGATAATGAGCATATAGATATGTCCTTGTAGAGTTTTATACTAACTATGAATAGGGATGCGATTGTTTCGTGAAATCATTCAAATCGATTTACTTTTTTCCCGAAAAAAATAATGATTAAAAATAAAGCAATTATTCCACCCACTAACGATTCCCATCCATAAATGCCGAATCCGGCAGGAAGATATCCGAAAATGATGCTGACTGCCGCTGCCATCAGGGCATAGGGTAACTGGGTTCGTACATGGTCTATATGGTCTGATCCGGCAGCCATGGATGATAAAATAGTAGTGTCTGAAATAGGAGAGCAGTGATCTCCGAAAGTAGCCCCGGCCAGGATCGAAGCAATCGAGCTGAGAAAGATCACCGATTGTAATGAGTCGCTGATATTTGGATCCAGCATGGGTAGTTGATAAGCCAATGGAATGACAATAGGGGTTAAAATCGCCATTGTACCCCAAGAGGTACCGGTTGAAAAAGCGATCACTCCGGCAATTAAAAATGAAAATAAAGGCAGCAAGTGCGGTGAAAGTATCGATTGTGTTTTGGAAATAACGTAAGAAGCTGTTTGCAAGTCTGTGCAAATATTGCCGATAGCCCAGGCTAATGTGAGAATAAGCGCCGCCATCACCATCGATTTTACACCGCCGACCCAGGCATTTAAGGCTTCATTCAGGCTAAGTAATTTTTGCCGGATCGCCAGAATTATCGCAATAATGCTTCCTGAAAAAGCGCCCCACATCAAAACTGAAAAGGAATCTGCTTTTCCGATAATCAGACTAATATATTCAATGTATCCAATATGATCCGTTTGAATATTACTATCCATTGCCGCCTGTAGTCCTGTAAACCACAATCCGCCCAAAGTTACGAAAATAACGGTCATTATGGGGATTATTCCATTATACCATCGGGGCTCGACATTCTCTTTCATTTGTAGTTCGGGGTTATTTATATCCGCCAAAGGTGTCGCATCTTTTTTTAATACTCCGTCACCTCTTCCTGCCCTGCTTTCAGCTTTATACATGGCAAAAAAGTCCCGGTTAAACCAGGCAATCATAAATCCAAAAGCTAAAGTGAATAATGGGTAGAAATTATAGGGGATCGTTTTGAGAAAAGTAATATAAGCATTGTCATCTATGCCGATTGTTTGAAAGGACTCATTAATCAGGCTAAGTTCATAACCTATCCATGTTGAAATTATGGCGATGTTAGCGACCGGAGCGGCAGTTGAATCAACTAAAAAGGCTAATTTTTCCCGACTGATTCGCAGCTTATCCGTAAGCGGCCGCATAGTATTGCCTACAATTAAACTGTTTGCATAATCATCAAAAAAGATAAGAATTCCCATAGCCCAGGTTGCCAATTGTCCGCGGCGGGCATTTGATGCATATTTTGATAAATATTGAACGATTCCCTTAGCACCGCCCATCTTACTCATTACTCCAATCATTCCGCCGAGTGTGAGGCTAAAAATTAATATGGCAGAGCGTTCGGGGTTTGCGGGAGCTTTTACAATATAGTCTGATAGGGAGTATAGGAAACCGGTAAATGGATTATTATTAAAAATAAATATGGAACCCAGCCAAATCCCTGCGAAAAGAGCGATTAGAACCTGCCGGAAAATTAAAGCCAATAAAATAGCTGCAAGGGGAGGCAAAAGGCTGAACCAGCCGGGAATAACACGTAAAGGTTCTTCGAATCCATGAGCGCCGATACGAATTATGTAATTTCCGGATTTTGAAAAGGTGATATTATCAAGCATGTATTCTCGTTGTTCATTGGAACTAATTGTCAGAGAGTGGGTAGAAAATACCTTATCATTCAACATTATGTATGCTGTATCGGAAGAATCTAATTGAAATAAAGTAGGAAATGTAAAAAATAATTGATATTTTATACCACTTAAATAAACGGTTTTCTTATTGTTAAGAGTGATCGAATCAGTTGCATTGGCAACCGAAATATATAAGAGTATAAAAAATATTATTTTTTTCATTGAAATATCCAATTTCAGTATATTTAACAAGTTATGGTCATTAGGTTTAAAAGTAAAGTCTCAATTAGGTTTATATGTAGTTTCATAGTCTTTTGGAATATGATATCGACAATTATGTTGTTTTCATAATTCACGGAGGCATTACATTTATATGACAAGAATGATTAATAGAATTTGCTTTGATAATTAAGAGAACTTAAATTTCTCCTTATGGGACTATTTATGAAACTAAAGTATAAAATTTTTATCATCTATCTGTTTTTATTACCGTTGATGCTATATCCACAAAATTCTAAGAAGCAGAAGAATATACAATCGCGTTATGGTTTTGAGATAAAGCGTCGTCCTCCGGTCAATTATACGGTTTTTGTCGATTATAATGATTCTACTTACAAACCGACCGTTTTTATCAGTTTCTCTATTCAGTATGATAAAATACAGTTTGAAAAAAAAGATAGAAACTATGAAGGAGGGTTGCAATTAACGGCATCAATCATGCAAAATGATCTGGTTGTTACAAAGGAGACATGGAACGAAAAATTAACGCTTAATAGTTTTGAAAAAACAAATTCTAAAGATTATCAGCTTTATATCTATAAATTTAGAAATATAAAACCACATAATGAAGATGAAAATTTCCAGTGTGTTATTAGTGTTATGGATATTGTTACCAGAAAGGCCTTTATTGACAAACGTAGTTTTAAAATCAATAAATTTAATGAAAATAAGAATATTATTCCATCTACAAAATTGATATTTTTATTGAATAAGCCCAAACGGAATTTTTCTATTCCTATTAATCCGAATGATTCCATATTGGATTATGGAAGAACTTATTATGGTTATTTTAGATTGTTAAAAAATATTGATGATTCATTGAATATTAATATCCGGATATATAAAGACCAAAAAAAGGATCAAAAACTTATTAGACAGATGTATAAAAAAGTTTATAATGATTCTGTTATTATAGAAATCCCAACAGCTGAATTATCAGAAGGAGAATATAAACTTAGTTTAAGCGGTCAATTTAAAGACATGTTTTTTAAAACAGAAAAATCCTTTTCCATTATATGGTATGAAAAACCGTTATATTTATATAAGAGAGATCTCGCTTTACGGCCGCTGAAACTGTTATTATCTGAAGATGAGATGGAAAATGTTTCGGATATGAATGATGAAGAGTTGGGAAAGTGGTTTAAGCTGTTTTGGAAAAGTAAAGATCCCACGCCTGATACAGATTACAATGAGATCATAGATGAGTTTTATAAGCGTGTCGATGAGGCTAATGCTAAGTATTCCCGAAAATTTAAAGAAGGGTGGGAAACCGATCAGGGGAAGATATTGGTGCTTTTCGGGAAGCCGGAAAAAATAATTAATCGTCGTTATACCGTTGGGAAGCCACCTTATATTATATGGGAATACAATAATGGCTTAGAAAAATTTACTTTTATTGATGAAGATAAAGATGGCGAATTTATCTTAGTTGAAGGAAACGGAGGATAGATATAAACAATGAATAAAGTAAAAGTAGGAATAGTAGGTGTTGGGCATTTAGGATCGCTTCATGCAAAACTATTTATGGATATCCCGGATGCGGATATTGTTGGAATATATGATGTGGATAATGAAAAATTAGTTAAGGTAGCTGAAGAGTTGAAACTAGAAGCTTTTAGTGACTTAGATCGTTTAATTGACAGTGTAGATGCTATTGATATTGTTACACCGACAAGTTATCATTTCGATATTGCAATGAAGGCTCTGGAAAAAGGTAAACATATATTTTTGGAAAAACCGATAACGGAAACTGTGGAACAAGCCGAAAAGATTGTTGCATTTGCCAGGGATAAGGGCTGCTTGATTCAGGTAGGGCACATTGAACGCTTTAATCCGGCTGTTCTTTCTCTTCAGGATGTACATCTATCTCCAATATTTATCGAGGCTCATCGTCTCGCATCATTTAATCCCAGGGGTACTGATGTGGCAGTTATTTTGGATTTAATGATCCATGATTTAGATTTAATTTCTTATATAGTAAAAAGTAAACCGATTCATATCGATGCCAGCGGTGTTGGAGTTATCTCTAATAGCATAGATATCGCTAATGCACGTATTGAGTTTGAAAACGGGTGTGTAGCTAATGTTACGGCAAGCAGGATTTCTGCTAAAAAGATGCGTAAAATGCGTATATTTCAAAAAAATGCATATATATCAATGGATTTTGCTGAAGGCTTCTCGGAGATATTTTATATTCCAAAGGATGATCAACAGCCTTTTCATGACGGAACTCTTGCATTTTCTCTCGGCGAGATAGAACATGGATCTGTTAAAAAAGAGATTAAATATAACCGCCTGGAACGGAAAAATATTAATCCTTTAAGAAGGGAATTACGCACTTTTACAGATGCTATTTTGAATAATGTCGAACCTCTTGTTTCCGGTGAGGATGGCCTGGACGCCCTGAAATTAGCGACTAAAGTATTGCAAAAAATTGCCGAACATAAAGATAAGGCACGTAATCTATTAAATGACGTATAATATTGAATAAAGCGGCACATTTTTTTTATATAAAGATACTGATTTCAAGTAAGAATGTATTCAAATAATTATTGATATTTTCGATGATGAGGATACCTTATGTTTACAATTGATGACATGAAGAATGAACTTGTTGGATTTGATAAATTAGTACCAACCTTATCAGGAGAAGAAAAAAGATACATATTCCTGGATAACTCCGCCAGCACACCAACCTTGAAACCTGTTATGAATACCGTAAATACTTTTATGGAATGGTATGCCAGTATTCATAGAGGAACCGGGTTTAAGTCTCAACTAAGTACACATCTGTACGAACAAAGCAGGGAAATTGTGCGCCAATTTTTTAATGTTCAGGATGAAGAACATACCATTATCTTTGGTAAAAATGCTACCGAATCAATTAATAAACTGGCTCGGCGTATACCGCTAAAAGAAGGCAATATTATTTTAACATCAAGAATGGAACATCATTCAAACGATTTGCCGTGGAGAATGAGGGCGCCGGTGGTTCATGTTGATGTTGATAAAAATGGTCGCCTGGATATGGATGATCTAAAAGGAAAATTGAAAGATTATTCATCGAAAATCGGACTGGTTTCAATAACTGGGGCGTCAAATGTCACCGGATACATAAATCCGATTGATGAGATTGCCGAGCTTGTCCATAGCTATGGTTCTGAATTTATGGTAGATGCCGCTCAATTAGCGCCGCATCGGACTATTGATATGAAAAGTCAGGATGATCCCAGCCATATTGATTATTTGGCTTTTTCAGCCCATAAAATTTATGCACCTTTCGGCTTAGGGGTATTAATTGCAAATCGCAGCGCTTTTGAAGAGGGTGATCCTGATTATGTGGGAGGGGGGACGGTTGATATTGTCTCTATTGATCATGTATTTTGGACAGATGTGCCTGAAAAAGAAGAAGCCGGTACACCGAATGTTGTTGGAGCTATCGCTCTTGCCAAAGCTTTGCGGGTGATTCAGGAGATTGGAATGGATAATGTGGCAGCGCACGAAGCCAATCTAACAAAATATGCCCTGCATAAAATGAAAAAAATTCCGGGAATGACTTTATTTGGTTCTACGGATGAAGATGATGTGGATAATAGATTAGGAGTTATTTCATTTAATATTGGTAATATGCCCCATGCTTTGGTTGCTTCGATTTTAAATTATGAGAGTGCTATCGGTGTTCGAAATGGTTGTTTTTGTGCTCATCCTTATATTAAATCTTTATTGGAAGTTACTCAGGAAGAAGATGCGGCTCTTGAAGAACGGATACTTCATCATGACCGCAGTGTCATTCCAGGCGCAGTTCGTATGAGCTTTGGTATTTATAATGACCAATCGGAAATTGATATATTTATTGAGGCTTTAGATAAAATTGCCCGGAATGATATAAAAGGGGATTATATTTTAGATAAGAGAACCGGTGAATATAAACCCAAAGGATTTGAAATGCAGTTTGATAAATATTTCAAGCTTTAATAATAATGCATAATTCAGGCATTAAATGAAAAATGATAAGTTGTTTTATAATGATCCATATATAAATAAAACACAATCCCGTATTCTTGCAGTTAAATATGAAAACGGGCATTCCCTGATTGCCTTGGATCAGACTATTTTCTATCCGGGCGGTGGAGGGCAATTACCTGATAAAGGGAAGATAAATAGCTTCCCCGTTGAAAAAATTATTCTTGATGATGGCCTTGTTTGGCATAAAGTAAGTTCAGATTCGGATTTGAGCAAAGGAATGGAAGTCGCTGCTGAAATAGACTGGCCTTGCCGATACTATAATATGCAGCAGCATAGTGGGCAGCATTTAGTATCCTATGTTCTTTTTAAATACAATTTTCAAACAGTATCGGTTCATCTTGGTGAAGAGTATACACTTGTAGAAATAGAAAATGGCTTTCCTGATGAGGATAAACTTAAAGCGGTTGAGTATGAATGTAATCGACTAATTAATAAAGCTGTTTCCATAAAAAACTATTGGATCACACAGGATAAAATTAGCCAATATCCTCTTAGAAGAGCTGCCGGTAATAGGAAAAAAATACGAATAGTTGAAATTGATGGCTATGATTTTGCCGCGTGTGGTGGAACCCATGTAAATAATACTTCAGAAATAGGATTAATAAAAGTTATTGCTGTAGAAAAAATCAGGAATCATGCGCGAATTAAAATTGTTATCGGTATAAAAGCCTATGAATATTTCAATCAGATACATAAAATAACCAATGAATTAAAAATCGAACTTCCATCAGATCTGCAAAATATATCGATTAGGGTACAACAACTGAAAAACAATGTGCGCAGCCTTGAAAAGGAAAAACAGCTCTATCAAAATTTGTATATCGAAAAGCTATGCCGGTCATTTTCAGATACCGGAGAAAAAATATTATTTTATCAATTCAAAAATAGTACAAGTGAAGATTTACAGCTGCTGGCACGATGTATTAAAGAACGATCAAAAATATGTGCATTTATAGTTTCCGGAAATAGGTTCTGTTTTGTCGCAAATGAAGAGAACAAAGAGATTACACAGACGTTTCTTACACTCTATAAAGATGATTTTTCTATTAAAGGCGGCGGCCCTTTAGGGTTTATTCAAGGTACAATCGGGAAGTTAAATGTAGAAGATATATACACTGCCCTGAATGGGTTAGAAAAAGATATTAAAGAAAATATCCGGTTAACTATGTAATGTTGATTATGATTAAGACAAAGCGCCGAAGGTATATACCATTTCTCTGGAAGACTTTCCAATGGATAAGCCACTCAGCGTGATAATGCAGTCATCTTGAGTCCCGGAAATCAGAAAAAGATGAATTGCCATATTGAGTGATATTTCATAGTTGATATGACAATAGTACAAATAGTGAATTGGAGTTATTATGAGCGGTATAAAAGGAGTAGTAATTTTAACACGCTTTGAATACATTGAAAATAATTATGGAAAAGACAAGCTAATTGAAATTATAGAGAAAATCGATTTTGATAATAAGAGGCGCTTAAAACAGCCAATTGGTGTTTCTAAAGAGTATTCAGAGAACCTGCTCTCTGAGATTGATAAACTAATATTAAGTGAATATTTTGGCAATGATGTTAAAATGTTTCGTAAATTAGGATGTTGGAATGCACCGAAATTGGTAGGACGATATATGCAAATACTAATAGATGAGAAATCACCGGATAGTTTCTTGAGACAAATGATATTTATGAGACCTATATTGTTCGGATTGGGTGATTTACAAATAGTAGAAATAGAGAAAAATGTTTATGAATTGTCAATAAACTACGGGCAGCCGTTTATTCCCTCGGTAATGGAAAGCGAACTGGGCTTTATAGAAGAAGGGTGCAGGATTTGTGGAGCAGAAAATGTCGAGCTTGAAATCTGTGATGTTGGTGAGAGAAAAATTGAATTTATTATACGATGGAAAGATGTAAATTGATTCAAAGAAAATATTCTTTCTTGATTTTACATAGACTGAGTGATAAATTGAATTAGTTTTTCAATAATTATATTTCTGTGAGAGGAGTTATTTATGTATAAAAGCACTATGGTTAAATTGATTATGTTGGTAATGGGAGTTTTTATATTCTTTCAGGCGAAAATATATGCCCAAGAAGCAAGTGCAGAATTTATTACATCACTACCACCGGCCAAAATGGAGTCTGGTGAGCTGGTAAAAGACGGTGTTCTGAGCCTATTCTTTAAAGATAATACTTTATATGTTATAGATGTATGGTCCGGATTGCAGATTTTCGATGTAGTGAATCCCCAAAAACCAAAAGTTATTGCAACTTTTAAAACAGATCATCGGGCAAAGAATGTATTTGTTGATGATCATTATGCCTATTTTTCTAATGAAATTGCCGGTATTACAGTTTTAGATATATCAAATACTTCTTCGATTCGCCCTATTGCTCAATTTAAGACCAAAGGTGATGC
>JAUVIB010000487.1 GCA_030592985.1 Calditrichaceae bacterium
AGGGCCTGGATTTTATAAAAAAACCACACCCTCTCATGAAATTTGAGCATGTTTACTGGGCAAATTTACTGTATCCGCAGTTGGAAGATCCACAGCAGACAGATCCGGAACATCCTTTATATATTAGTGAACCGTATATACCATTAATAAAACGAACGCCCCATGAATCAGATCACTCTCAAATTAAACGCCATAAATTTTTTTCAGATCAATTAGATAAAATATTTCTGAATACAGCCGGTAAGCTGCAATTTTCTTCAATAACCGAGTATATTATTCGGCATTATTTTCATGATCTGGATATTTATTTTTCAGATGAAAAGATAAATGGTTCCGGTGAAACAGTACGGGATGCTGTTCGTGGACGTCTTGTTGACGCATTAAAAAAACATCAAACCAAAGATATTTTATTAATAGCTCATTCAATGGGTTCTATTATCGCTCTTGATGTTTTAAATCATTTTAAGGATCTAAAAATAAATACGCTTGTGACAATAGGGTCCCCTCTGGGATTAGTTGCAATACGGTCTAAAATCAGTCCGGAGATGCAGGATAACACTAAGTCACCGATTCCTCAAACAATAAAAAATCGATGGTATAATCTTACAGACATTGCAGATAAAGTTGCACTTGATTTTGATTTGGCGGATGATTTCTCAGCTAAAAGCGATCGGTTTGTTATTGAAGATTTTCAGGTTTATAATGGATATGAGTGTAATGGTGAAAGAAATCCTCATAAGTCATACGGCTATCTGCGGACTGCTAAAATGGCTGAAATTATCAATGATTTTTATATGTGCAATACGCATAAATATTTTCATCGTTTTGTATTAAATTTTAACAAGATGGTTTATCATTTAAAAAGAAACTATCGTCGAATAGAAAAACTTAATTGAATATCAAAAAAGCCTCCCAGGTAAAATGTTTCCTTTGAGAGGCTTTTTTTTGTAAAATATTGATTATTAGTGGTGGTGGTGGCCGCCCGCGCCATGTACATGACCGTGAGAAAGTTCTTCTTCAGAAGCCTCTCTGATAGATATAACCTCTACATCAAAATTTAGTTCTATATCAGCGAGGGGATGATTCATGTCAATGGAGACATCATCACCTGAAATATTAGTAATTGTGGCCATTTTAACACCGTCATTCGTTTCAATCTGAAACTGTATACCTTCTTTAACATCATCCTGGTTTTCAAATTGTTTTAGAGAAACGGTTTCCAATAAGTTTTCATCCCGTACTCCATAAGCGTCTTCAGGTTTAATTTTGGTTTGGATTTTGTCGCCTTTTTCTTTTCCCTCTAATGCGTTTTCCAGCCCCGGTATCAAATTTCCGATACCATGAATATAAGCCAATGGTTCCTGTCCTTCTGAACTGTCCAGGATATTACTTTCATTATCTTTTAATGTATAGTTAATCTCTACTATATTATTTTTTGAAATTTTCAAAATTATCTCCTTATATTAACGGTAAAAACTAGGTTATCGAAAAATATTATTTACTGATAGTTCCATCAAATAACGCTGAAAGGAATTTAATAATTCCCATACGCGGTCATATTTTTGAATTGATTTAAAGTTGATACAAAAATTTTTGGATCATCCGGTGAAATTACAATGGTTTTTTTATCAAAGTGGAGAATAACAGCATTTTTATGATTGGTTGAAAAATGTCTATAACTTCCCAATTCCTGATTCTTAAAATATCCCGAAAAAGAAAAAAGTCCGCCGTTACCAAATGTTCTGATTGAAGATTTTATAGCCTCCGGATTAAATTCAACACTTTTCAAGTTTGATAAGTCAATTTTCGTATTCCACAAGAGACGTTGAATATATAAAATGTTCGGATCTATCGTATATCCGCGAACAATAAAAAGCAGGGCGGCTATCCAAATAATAAACAAACCGAAAACCTTAATATTTTCAATGCCTTCCTGTAAATAATACCACGCAGGAATACCAACAAGCACGATAGTAGTCATAATAGTAATTAGAGTCAGTCTCGTGTCCCAGGATGCTTTATAGTGAACCAATTAAATTAACTCCTCTGTTTATATCAATAATATCTATTAATAACCCCATTTCACATAATTAATCCTATGCCTGACAATTTCATAGTTTTAACAGTTTCTCTTCTATTCTAAGTGGGACTAATTATTTAAGATGTTTACACAATAATAGATTGATTTATTTCTCAAGTGCGTTCTGTTTTTCAGGAATGATTTCTGAAAATTTATCTTTTCCATCCGTTAACCACTCTAAGGAAAAGCTGACAAACACAATTTCTTTATTCCTATCCTTCTCAAAAAGTAGACCAATATCTCCGTTTTTAAGAACAGTTAATGAAGAATAGGCCGCTGGACCCTCATAAATAGTTTTTCCATTCGTCCAGGTTTTCCCTTCATCATAACTCAGGCGGATGGTCATATTCTTACGCCCTTTACTCATTTTTGCATTAGAAAACAGCAGTCGATTTTTATCATAACCTTCCTTGATAGCCGTATAACGGATAAAGCTGGCATTACAACCGGGGTCAATAAGCGCCGGTTCAGGTCTGGTTTTCCATTGTTTCCCTTCGTCAGATGAGATATGAACATAACGCATACCTTTTTCTTTAATACGGCTGTTTATCATCAAGGTTCCATCTGCTAATTCTACTACTTTAGACTCATCACCCGGTGTTATTGGAGTATCAATAAAAAACCATGTTTTTCCATGATCATCACTTCCGAAAAGATGCAATCCATTTGTTAAATTTACCAGGCAGTGCAATATTTTTCCTG
>JAUVIB010000418.1 GCA_030592985.1 Calditrichaceae bacterium
ATTGGTATCTGTAGTATATTTTAATAATTTGTTTACAACCGAATTCCCGGAATTTTTCCCGGTTAAAAATTCATATATGATTTTACTGCATTCTTTCTTTGATGATTCGTAAATAAGGGAGCTTGTCTCCGTCCACCAGGGAAAAGATTCGGCAAGTGTCATATATTTCGGGGAATCTGTGATTAAAATGGATGTATTATCGTTTATCGTGTCTCCGCTTGAATCAATAATTCTCTTAACTTTTAAATCTTCCCCTAAATGAAATGAATGGTCTTTTTCGGTTGTCCATACTGCCAGCTTGTATTGTTTACCTTTTGAAAAAAGTACCATATAATCATCTGTTTTCCCTAAATTTATTCGGGTAAGATAGGAGTAACCCTTCAATTCTGTAATCAACGTTTTCATCGATACATATGACGGTTTAGGTTTGTAATCCCAGGTCACTGTCCCAAAATTATGTTCTCCTTCATGAGGATCTTTTCCATCATCATGCCAATCATACCAAATACTGAATGGTACATTAGCGATTAGGTTTGCCAGCCATTGTCTCGGCAGATATTTCCCTTGCAGGTCTCTCGACATTACTGTTGTATTATATCCCCATTCACCGCTTAAAACCGGAATATCCTTATTTACAGGTTTATATTGTTCAATTAAACCCTGTAATATTTGATACTCTTCATAAGTAGTTTCAGGACTGCGGTCGGGACTGCGGTAAGGATGCACCGTCACCCAGTCCACAAGCTTCAGTAATCCTTTTCTAAAACATTTTTCCATGAATTTAAAATCGATAGCTGATACAGCCGGCCCGACAATAAAGGCTTTATTATCTGCATTGCGAATGGCTTTTGTAACAGAGTCACACCATTTCATATAATTATCAACATTTGCCTTTGGACGCCAAAATTTATCGAGATTGGGTTCATTCCACAATTCCCAGATAATATCTTTATCCGCATAACGTTTGGCCAGAGCGCCGGCAAATCGGGCAAAGGCAGCACGACCCTGATCGCTATAAGGCGCCAGTCCCTCATCGTATAATGAATTGCCATAATCGAGTATAAACAATAATTTGATATTCTTATCATTTAGTTTATTGATGAGTTTATCGTAATGGCTAAAATCATATTCATTTATTTTCTTCTCACTGCTTCCCCAGGAAACATCCATTCGTACAATTCCCACCCCGGCATCGGAAAGCATTTCCCAATCCCGGTTCTCCCCTTCATAGAAATGAATATTAACGCCAAGGTTCATAGGAATTGTATTTCTCGAAAGTTCAAAAGTATTCACATTATTCTGAGAACATTGAACAAGAAATAATAAATTTATTATGATTGTGAATAAGAAGGAGATAGAGGATTTCATTATTAGCCTTTCTTATATGAGTGTCGTGTTAATAGTTATGAATAGATACTTTCTTTAACTCATTATTTTATTGAATTTCAAACCCATTTTATCTGCTTGCCTGACATAGATGTGATTCTAATCAGCATTTATCCCTGGCTTAAGAATCTACTTAATATTTGCCGGTTAATTATTTGCGATCACCCACCGGATTAGGCGCATGTTTCATTATTTAACCATCGCCCTCGCCTTATCCAACATAGTATTCGCGGACGAATTATATTCTTCTAATAACCGCTCAATATTAGCCAACGGCGCTTCACTTACCAGTTCATAATAATATCTAAACTTCGGTTCTGTACCGGAGGGCCTTAACAGCAGCCAGCTTTTATCGTCAAATACCAATTTAACACCGTCAATTATAATAATTTTCTCTATTACCTTCTCCTGATTACCAATTTTTATAAAATCACCGATTTTAAACAACTTGTTCTGTAAATTATAGAGCACTTCATTCTTATATTTTTGCCATGCATCCACACTGATTCCTTTTACGTCAACACCGGCGCGATGCGGATAGAAATATCCATATTTTTTCTGCAATTCCTGATATTGTTGAGAAATATTTTTTCCACTATTAGCCATGGAATCAACCGCTGATAAGAATCCCGCTAAGGCACATTTTTCCAGCGTATGCCCGCTAAAAGTGATCCCATCCGACTCTTCATAGGCCAATATAGCCTGCTCGTTTATTAAAGCCTCTTTAAAGTTTTTAAATCCCACGGCCGCTTCAACGACTTGCTGTTGATTCTGCCGGGCGATCTCCGCCGTAAATCCTGATGTGGCAACACTGGTAACAATCCCGCCTTTAATATTCATGCGCAGCAAATTAGCATAAGCTACCGCGCTGAATCTATTCATATCCATATCCATATTTTTATCGGCAAATCGTATACGGTCGGCGTCCGGATCCATGGCTACAGCGAGATGATATTTCCGATTTGATTTTTGCAATGCTTCAACTAATGGTTTTTGATTTTGCGCGCTCGGTTCCGGCTTAATCCCGTGAAAAGAGTAATCATCATTTGTATGAAGAAAATTAATACTGCCCGATTCCTGCAATTGCCCTATCACATCATCGCCTAACACGGTCTCTATATATCCTCTGGAGGAACCGTGCATATTATCAATTAGTATCATTATTTTATTACGATTTTCAAGCAGCCAATTTCTGGTTTTATCTAAATCGAATACTTTACTTTTTTCTTCAAGGAAATTTTTAAATATTCCGGCTGCATCCACTTCTTTAAGTAAGGGTAGAAAATTATTTTCTGCAGGAATAAAATTATTCCCCTTTTGCATATATTTATTTGATTTTTCTTCAATAATGGAGGTTAAATTACTATCAGCCGGACCGCCATCCGCCGGATTGAATTTTATTCCGGAATAGCTCATGGGATTATGAGAAGGTGTAAAATTAATGGATCCGGCTCCGTTTAGTTCACATAATACCGCCGAAGCCACGCCGGTGGGACACTCTCCTGCATAATACATTTTAATCTCTTCAGCCGCTAATTCTTTCATAGCCGCCTCACAAAATTCTCTGCCCATAAATCGATTATCGTGTAATAATAAAATTCCTGCTTTTTTCACATCTTCAAATGAATGGTAACCACAATAACGGAGAAATTCAGCGGATTTCAGCATTTCGACTATTCCTTTACCCACTTTATGTACATTTAAAGCAGTAAAATCATCTCCCATATTACCGCGCCATCCGGAAGTTCCGAATACAATTGAAGCAGGTTCCTGCGAAACGCGCGCCAGCTCACCCTGAAGTTCACGAATTCTGCTAATTACTTTTATATATTTATCCTTTTCTTCCTGAGATACTTTATAAAGATTATAATACTTCCCAAGAATCATGGCCACTTCCCAAAGGTCATTTTCCTTATTTATAAAACCATCAATTTCATCCCTTATTTCCGTGGGATAGGCTATTTGATATTCGTCTAACAGCGAAAGGATCTCTTTTTTATTATTTTCTTTAATTTGACCTATCTGCATTTTTCCCCTTTCCATATTTTATTGTATAGGAATTTCAAAGTTTTATCTAAATTAAGGTACATATTGACAAACCACGAAGAACACCGCGCCCTAAAGATTGGCGCCGTGCCCGCAAACGTTGGCAGGCGGGG